>JBBDWN010000026.1:0-3321 GCA_040902855.1 Acidimicrobiia bacterium
CCGAGCGGCATCCCCACTCGACCAGGTCGGCGCAGACGCCCCGCCGTTCCTCGTCATCCATGGGACCCACGACTCCCTGGTCCCTCCTGGCGAGGCTCGTGCTTTCGTCGAGGCGCTGCGCAAGGACTCCCGCAGCGACGTCCAGTACCTGGAGGTCGAGGGAGCGCAACACGCCTTCGATGCAGTGAGCTCTCCCCGCAGCCGTCGCGTCGCCGCCGTCGCCGCCGACTTCCTGGCAACCCACGTCGACCGACGCGCCGAAAACCGCCAACTCGACCACTGACTGCTTCCCGCCGCGGATTCCGACTCGGGTTCGAATCCTGCCGGGGCGATCATGCCGGCGTGACATCCGGAGATTCGGCAGTCGACAAGCCACGAAGCAGGCTGCTCCGTGGGCTCTACTTCGTCCTCGGTCTGATCTGCCTGGCCTTCGCCTACCTGAGCTTCTTGCCTGGCATCCCCACCTTCGACTTCGTCATCCTCGCCGCGTTCTTCTTCTCCCGATCCTCGGATCGATTCCACAACTGGCTGGTCAACCACCGAGTGTTCGGTCGGATCATCAACGGGTATCGGGGTGGGCTCACCCTGAGGATGAAGATCGTGGCGACGGTCGGGATCCTGGCGTCACTCTCGTTCAGCGGGTTCGTACTGACCGACAATCAGGTGGTGAGAACGATCATCGGGCTGGTGGGGATCTATGCCATCTGGTTCGTCTGGAGCAGACCCCGCAAGACGGCGATCTCCCCGCTCTGAGCCTCGCGACCCGACATAGGTGTCAGCAGCAGTCAGTTCCGGCGGCGCTACCTTTTCGGTTGCACGTCACGAGGAGTTCCAATGCCCATCGCAACGCCCGAGAAGTACCGCGCGATGCTCAATCACGCCCGTGCGAAGAGTTTCGCCTTCCCGGCGATCAACGTGACGTCGAGTGAAACCCTGCACGCGGCGCTGAGCGGGTTTGCCGAGGCCGAGTCCGACGGGATCGTCCAAATTTCCACCGGCGGGGCGGAGTTTCTCTCGGGCCTCCGCAACAAGGACATGCCGCTGGGTGCCGCCTCTCTCGCCGGGTTCGCGGCGGTCGCAGCCGAGGCGTACCCGGTGAACATCGCCCTCCACACCGACCATTGCCAACCCGAGAAGGTGGACTCCTACATCCGTCCGCTATTGGCGATGTCGAAGGCGCGTCGGGATGAGGGGAGAAACCCACTGTTCCAGAGCCACATGCTGGATGCCTCAGAGTTGCCGCTCGAAGAGAACCTGGCGCTCGCTTCGGAACTGCTCGACGAATGCGCCGCGGTCGACGTCATCCTGGAACTCGAGATCGGAATTGTCGGCGGCGTGGAAGACGCCATCGACAACGAGGACATCGACAGGGCGAAGCTCTACACCTCGCCCGACGACATGGTCAGGACGGCCGAAGTGCTCGGCACCGGCGAACGCGGCCGGTACCTGTTGGCCGCCGTGTTCGGAAACGTGCACGGTGTGTACAAGCCGGGTGCGGTCCAGCTCCGTCCGACGATCCTGCGGGATGGGCAGGAGGCGATGGAGGCGCGGTTCGGTCCGAACGGTCGACACGACCTGGTCTTCCACGGCGGCAGCGGATCGACGCTCGCCGAAGTACACGAGACCCTGGGCTACGGCGTGATCAAGATGAACATCGACACCGACTGCCAATACGCTTTCACCCGCCCGATCGCCGACCACATGCTGTCGAACTATTCGGGCGTGTTGAAGGTCGACGGCGAGGTCGGCGACAAGAAGGCATACGATCCCCGGTCGTACATGAAGAAGGCCGAAGCGTCGATGACCGCCCGCGTCACCCAGGCATGTGACGATCTTCGTTCCGCCGGCCAGTCGATCGGCTGATCACCGCCCTTATGGCAGACAATTCCGAACCCATCCACCGCACGTGGATCAACTCGAACAGGTTCGTACCCACGACGTTTGTGACGCCGGTGCGGCGTTTCATGGCGCTGGAGGCGGCGTCGGGGGTGCTCATGCTGATCGCCGCCATCGTC
Organism: Acidimicrobiia bacterium; assembly: GCA_040902855.1. Lineage (GTDB taxonomy): Bacteria > Actinomycetota > Acidimicrobiia > Spongiisociales > ZC4RG35 > DATHWB01. Next base: position 2,016 of record JBBDWN010000026.1, read on the forward strand.
GCCCTGATCTGGGCCAACTCCCCTGCCCATGGTCTGTACGAGTCGATCCTCCACACCGAGTTTCTCCTCGACTTCGGACCGCTTCATCTCGAACAAAGCTTCAGGCACCTGATAAACGACGGGCTGATGGGCCTCTTCTTCTTCGTCGTCGGCTTGGAGGTCAAGCGTGAGCTGATTCTCGGCGAACTCCGCAACCCGAAGGATGCCGCCCTCCCGGTGCTGGCGGCGCTCGGCGGAATGATCGTCCCCGCGCTCGTATACGCCGCTTTCACCGCGGGCAATCCAGATGCGCTGCGAGGTTGGGCGGTACCGATCGCCACCGACATCGCCTTCGCACTCGGAGTGCTGTCGCTGCTCGGCAGGCGCGTCCCGGATGCCGCCAAGCTCTTTCTGCTCGCCCTCGCCATCGCCGACGACCTCGGCGGCATCCTCGTGATCGCGTTCTTCTACACGAGCGATCTGGACGTGGCGGCAATCGTGATCGCGCTTGCCGGGCTGGTCTTTGTCTGGTTTCTCACCAGGGTCGGGGTTCGGAGTGAGGCGATCTACATGCCGCTCGGGATTGGCATCTGGTACTTCTTCCTCGAATCCGGGGTCCACGCCACCTTGGCCGGAGTCGCGCTCGGCTTTCTCACGCCCGCGCGGCCCATGTACGGCGTCCTCGAATTCGACCGGAAGGCACGGGCGATCCTTGACATCTTCCCGGAGACTGCCGAGACCCATGAAGATCGGGAGCGGGCAGATCATGAAGGGCTATTGATGGCTCAGGTGTCGCGTGAGTCGGTGGCACCACTGAATCGATGGCAGCACGTCCTTGCGCCGTGGGTCTCGTTCCTTGTCGTCCCGCTCTTCGCTCTCGCCAACGCAGGCGTGCGTTTCGAGGGCTCGGTATTCGAGCAGCTGACTTCCGACGTGGCGATGGGCGTCGGTTTCGGCCTGGTTCTCGGCAAGGTGGTCGGTATCACCGCCTTCGCCTGGCTGGCGGTACGGCTCGGTATCAGCCGACTGCCGGCGGAGACGAGCTGGCATCACATGGTCGGTGTCGCCGCCACGGCCGGAATCGGTTTCACGGTCGCGCTCTTCATCACCGCCCTCGCCTTCGTCGACCCCGCGCTCGGCGATCAGGCGAAGGTGGGGATCTTCGCCGGGTCGATCGTGGCAGGGATCATCGGGGTTCTGGTGTTCAGAATGCCCACTCGACGCCGTACTGGGACTGAATCCGGGATCGTCGAGGAAGCGAGGACGCCCCTGTGAAACCGTGCGGATTGGGCGAGCTTCGAGCCCCATCCGTCGGTTTCCCGCCCGA
>JBBDWN010000026.1:3421-7513 GCA_040902855.1 Acidimicrobiia bacterium
AGCCTTTTCGGGCGGAACAGAGATACAGTCAGCGAAGCTGACCTACCTATCTGCTATTCCGGATGAAACCGTGCGGATTGGGCGAGCTTCGAGCCCCATCCGTCGGTTTCCCGCCCGAAGGCGAAGCCTTTTCGGGCGGAACAGAGATACAGTCAGCGAAGCTGACCTACCTATCTGCTGACCGCGTATGAGACCACCGGAGAAGATCACTTGCATCGACTGCCTCGGGGTCGCGTCGCTCATTTCGTTCCTGCCTCCCGAGGGCGAGCCGGATCCCGAACCGGGAACCGCCTTCGCCTATCGGTGCGCCGATTGTGCCGAACGATTCGACGTCGTGATGGAGGACCCCCTCGACGACGACTGAACCTCGCAATGGAATGAGCCCCCGGTCTGGCGGACCGGGGGCTCATTCATTTTCGGGAGGGGCCGACGCCGAGGCATCATCCCGCCGTGTGGTTTGGAGGACCGGTTCCCGATCGGATCGGACTCGCCGCTCAGGCGGCGGGCCTCATGTCGGACCTGGCGTCTGGGTGGGTGACACCCATCAGATGGTTTCCGAGCGAGACCAACGAGAGGCCGACCCGAAGTCGTACGGTTTGACGGATCACGACTTCGTCGACGTGAGCGTGATCGATGCGGTGGGCGTCCAGGATTCGACGAGCCCTCACGTAGCCTTCGTAGTACTGGTTCATGAGCGTGTCCCTTCAGCGGAGATTGTCACTTCGAGATATTTCTGAAGTTGGATGTCGGCGTCTGCGAACGCCTCGTGGCGGAGTTGATATGAGTTGACCCCGTCGTCGTGCTTGCCGAACACGACCCGGATCAGGCCGGCCGCACGCAGGATGCCGATGTGGTGGAAGACGGTGGACTTCGCCAGTCCGAGCACTTCGGTCAATTCGCCGAGGGTCGAACCGCCCTGTGCCACTTCTCGCAGGATGCGAAGCCGCTTTTCGTCTCCGAGAGCCTTGTGGACCTTGACGAGCCACCCGGGGGCGGCGTCGGGATCGTGGTCGAGGTGTTCGTCAGCCACGGCGTAGGCCACGACGACAGTGTCGCCGAAGTCGGTGATCAGCGTCCACGGCCGCAGGGTGACCGTCGGCACCAGCACCAACTGTCGCGTCCCCAGCGGGATCTCGTAGGCGATTCCGTTGGTGACCCGTTCGATCAGCGCCTGCGGGTCGAGGCTGGGGGCGAGGAGCCGTGTGCTGTCGGCCGAAGCGGCGATGGCGCCCGTCCATAGGGCGGCGTTCGGGCTGTATGCGGTCTCCATCACCGTCCGAAGCACCTTGGCGGTCTTCGGTCCCATGTCGCCGATCGGCACCTGCATCGCCGCGGTGACACAACCCCGAGCGTGTTCCTTCACCGCCGGAAGCACAGCCTCGAGCGCTTCGGGGTCGCGGCTGGCCACCGCATTCGCCACATCGTCGGAGTCAGCAGACCACGCCAGTTCACACAGGATCTCGCCGGCGATGTCGTCGTCGGTGTTCTCCAGCCAGGCGAGGAGCGCCGCGCCGTCACCGACGGGTGCCTTGGCGGCGACATAGGTGAGAAGGGTTGCCCACATCGAGCCTTCGTCCAGACCGGCGGCCTTCATCTCGGCGACCGTCGCTTCGGGAATCGCCTTGCGGAACGTGTCGAAGAACTTGGCTCCCAGCTCGTGCTGCTTGGCCATCTTGTCGCCGCCGAAGGCTGACCACAGCGCCAGCATGACATCGAAGATCGACTCCGGACGAGCGATCACCTCGAAGCGTGACCTTCGGTCCGTGTCGTCGATGCGGATCTGGAAATCTTGGGCTTCCGGGGGAGTCATCCGTGTTCCTCATTCGAAACTTGTACTTGCGTTCGATATTTATCGAACAGAAAGAAGTATCTCGCACATGAGCACACTTGTCAACTACAGATCTCGCACGGTTCGATAGATTTCGAACCCGACCCGGTGACGCGCAGGCCACAATGACCGGATGGAACGCTACGACGCCGTGATCGTCGGATCCGGACCGAACGGTCTCGCCGCCGCCATCACACTCGCCGACGCCGGACGCTCGGTCCTGGTGATCGAGCGCGCCGAGGAGATCGGCGGGGGCGCTCGGACGATCGAACTGACCCTGCCAGGTTTCCGGCATGACCTGTGCTCGACCGTGCACGCCATGGCAATCCTGTCGCCGTACCTCCGGTCACTCCCGCTCAAGGAGCACGGTCTCGGGTGGGCGGTGCCCGAGGTGCCGGTCGCCCATGCCTTCACTCCCGGTCGCTCCGTCCCGTTGCCGCGCGACCTGGACGAGGCAGTCGACAGCTTCGGCGCCGACGGGGTCTCGTATCGCAAGGTGATGGGTCCGCTCGTCCGGAACTGGCCGAAACTGGAAGACGCCATCCTCGGCCCCATCCCGCGCATCCCCAAACACCCGATCGCCCTCGCCCGCTTCGGTCTCAACGCGTTGCTTCCGGCAACGACGGCGGCACGCAGGTTCGAACTGGAGACGACGAAGGCGCTGTTCGCCGGGTGCGCGGCGCACGCCTTCCTCCCGCTCTCATCTCCGTTGACCGCTTCGTTCGGGTGGTTTCTCATGGCCACCGCCCACCTGGCCGGGTGGCCGGTTGCCCGGGGAGGAAGTGGCGCCCTCGCAGGGGCGATGGCCTCGTATGCCCGGAGCCGGGGAGTCGAGTTCCAGACAGGCACCGAGATCACCACCCTCGACGAGCTCCCGCCGCGATCGCTGACCCTCCTCGACATCTCACCCAACCAGTTCGCCCGGATGGCCGGCAAGGACCTGCCCGCCGGGTACCTGCGCAAGGCGACCGGGTTCGCCCGGGGCCCCGGCGTCTACAAGCTGGACATCGCCACAAACGGCGCGATCCCATGGCTCGACCCGGGACTGCGACGGGCGGGAACGGTCCACCTGGACGGGACCCTCGACGACATCAGCCTCGCCGAGTCCGAGTCGTTCCGAGGCATGCATCCCGAGCGTCCATTCATCCTGGTGGTCCAGGCGACACGCTTCGACCCGACGCGGGCCCCCGCCGGCCAAGAGACCGTCTGGGCCTACGCCCACGTGCCGAACGGTTCGAGGCGCGATCTCACCGACCACATCCTCGAACGCATCTCCTGCCACGCCCCCGGCTTTCGAGACACCGTGCTGGCGGTTCACGCCACCGACCCGGCCGGATTCGAATCGCACAACCCCAACTACCTGGGCGGTGACATTTCGGGAGGCGCGCACACCTTCCGCCAACTCGTGTTCCGTCCGTTCCCCCAGCGCGACCCGTATGCCACGCCGCTTCCCGGCGTCTTCCTGTGCTCGGCGTCCACGCCGCCAGGGGCAGGGACCCACGGGATGTGCGGCCATCTGGCGGCTCGCTCGGCACTGGCATGGACCGCGAACTGATCCTCGACCTCGAAGAGCGGTCGGCCCGCGCCATGCCGGCGGCCGAAACCGTCCGCCTCGGACGCTGGCTCATGTCGATCGGCCGGGGGGAGGTCAGCCGCCTCAACTCGGCCGTCACCTTCGGGGAGAGCCCGCGGCGAGAGTTGTTCGAGCGGATCGAGGCGGTCGAACGGCGGTACCTGTCCCGGGGACGGGATCCGAAGTTCCGCCTGACCGTCCTCGACCACCATCTCGACGAACGCCTCCACACCCGGGGCTATGACCGCGGTCCGGAGGTGATCGTGATGACGGGGCCGGTGGGGGGCGGGACGGACGGAACGGTGGCGGTCGCCCGGGCCGCCGGGCCGACCTGGCTGGACCGGTATGCGGAGTGGGGCGGCCACGGCGAGCTGCGCACCGCCGAGATCGGCGAGTCCCTCGGTTCGCTCACCCTCGACATGGGAGCGTTCATGAGTCCGGCGGCGATCGGCGTGGCCGTGGTCGACGGAGGCTGGGTCGGCCTGTTCGACCTGATCACCGATCCGGACCAACGCCGGCGGGGGCACGGACGGGCCATGACCGAGACGATGCTGGCGTGGGCAGCAACCCAGGGTGCGGAACGCTCCTACCTCCAGGTGGTGTCGACCAACGAGGCCGCGATCGCGATGTACGACGACTTCGGCTTCACCGAGACCTACCGCTACTGGTACCGCACCGAATTCTGACCCCC
>JBBDWN010000027.1:0-1062 GCA_040902855.1 Acidimicrobiia bacterium
CCCCCCCCCCCCGGTCCGTTGGTTCCGAGCCGGCTTTCTCCGGTGGCGTGGCGCAGGTCCGCCGCCGGTGCGGTCCTGTTGTTCGCAGTCACGGCTTGCGCACCCACCCAGCCAGGGGAGATGAGTGACGTGCCGGAGCCAGGCCCGAAGGTGGGTGTCTCCTATGACCTCCAGGGCCATCGAGGTGCCCGCGGTCTGCGCCCCGAGAACACGCTGCCGGCTGTCGAAGCCGCCCTCGAAGCAGGGGTGTCGACCGTGGAACTGGATCTGCATTTCAGCTCCGACCGCAGGGTGGTGGTCTGGCACGATCCGAAAATCGACCCGTCCAAGTGCGGGGTCGATCCGTCGGCTTCGCTTCTGGTGCCAGACCCCGACGTCCTGGCGACTGTCGAGTTGATGGTCGCTCGGTTGACCGTCGCCGAACTCGCCGCCTATCGATGCGACCGCAATCCCGACCCCACCAGTTTTCCCGATCAGACCGTCACCGACTCCGGTCTGGCGGGTGATCGGTATGGCATCGTCGAAGTCGGACAGATCTTCGACTTCGTGGATGCATATGCCCGAGCGGAGACGACGGAGGCGGCCCTCGGTGAAAGAGCCGGCCGCGTCGAGTTCAACCTCGAGCTGAAGCGGCGGCCGGACCATCCCGAATACATCGACGACACCTTCGACGGGATCTCCCCCGGCGCATTCGAACTGGCCTTGCTGGAGGAGATCGACGCTCGAGATCTGAGGGGCCGGGTGGTGGTCCAGAGCTTCGACCATCGTTCATTGTGGGCGCTGGGATCGATAGCTCCCGACATCCGGCTCTCGGTGCTCACACGTCGAGGGGATCCCACCGATTTCGAACGGTGGGCGGACCAGGGGGCCTCCATCTGGTCCCCGGATTGGCGGGAGGTGGATAGCGCTACGTTGGCGGCCGCGCATCGGGCCGGCCTGGAAGTGATCCCGTGGACTGTGAACGATTCCGAGCTGATGGACAATCTGATCACGTTGGGTGTCGACGGGATCATCACGGACCGGCCCGATCTGGCACCGGCGGGCCATCGTTGAGGCTGTGGC
>JBBDWN010000027.1:1162-7483 GCA_040902855.1 Acidimicrobiia bacterium
GTGGCGACCGGACTCGTGCTGGGCCCGGACGATCTCGAGACGGACATGACGCCGCTCAACCGGGTGGAACTGGTGAATCCCTTCGACATCGCCTTCACCGAGGACGGATCTCCGGTGGTCACAGATGCCAGCGAGAACGGGGTCGCGGCCCGCAATCCCGACGGCACCACTTCTTTCATCCATCGCTTCGATCAGATCCCTGCACCGGGAAACGAGTCGCTGCGGATCGATGCGGTTCCGACGGGAATCGCCCGGGTGGGCGACGAGTTCTACGTGACCCTCACTGGTGGCTGTCCTTATCCGGAGGGCTCCGGCCGGCTGGTGGCCATCGACGGACAGCGCGGCGAACGGACGGTGGTGGCAGGGCTGAACATGCCGATCGATGTGGCCCGGGCAGACGACGGGACCATCTGGCTGCTCGAATTCGCCCGGTTCGACCCCGACGGCTCCTGCTTCACAGGCGAGGGCTATCGGCCGGGGACGGGGAGGCTCAGCAGGGTCGTGGACGATCGGGTAGAACCGGTGCTGGAAGGGCTGGACTTTCCCGGCGCCCTGGCGATCGCTCCCGACGGATCCATCTACGTGAGCGAGACCTTCGCCGGACGCGTGTTGCGAGTGACCTTCGACGAGCCCCCCGACGATGCCAGCCGGCAGGCGGCAGCACCCTGGCGCTTCACCGACGTCGCCTCCGACGTGGGGTTGGACTTTCGTCACGGGGCATTCCAGACGAAGGTCTCGACGGATCCGACGGCGATGATGGGTGGTGGACTCTGCTGGATCGATATCGACGGGGACGGCTGGCTCGACCTGTACGTCGTCAACAGCCATGCCGTCTCCGAGATCGGCTACTGGGAGGAGCAGGGAGGCCTGCCCCGCAATCAGCTCTACCGGAACGTCGAGGGAGCGTTCGAGAACGTGAGCGACGGCAGCGGCGCCGACCTCGCCCACCGGGGAATGGGCTGCGTGGCGGCCGACTTCGACGGTGACGGCCACACCGATCTCTACGTCACCGCCGACGGCCCGAATGCCCTGCTGATGAACGACGGCGACGGCCGATTCGCCGAAGTGGCTGCCGCGGCCGGCGTCGACACGCCGGGTTGGAGTTCGGCGGCGGCGGTGGGCGATGTCGACGGAGACGGAGATCTGGATCTGTTCGTCGGGTCCTACATCGACACCGAGAAGATGATCGACAAGCCCAGCGGGGCCTTTCCCCAGGATTTCTTGGGCATCGTCAACCACCTGTACCTCAACGACGGTTCGGGGCAATTCGAGGCCGTGACACGAGAGGCGGGACTGTCCGAGGAGGAACGCACCCTCGGGGCGGTGTTCTCCGATATCGACGGTGACGGTGATCTCGACCTGTATGTCGCCAACGACGGGCATCCCAACCGCCTCTACGAGAACCGGGCTGGTGACGGGTCGCTCGGCTTCGAGTTCGTCGACATGACGATCGACGCAGGAGTGGGGGACTCCGGGAGCGGGATGGGGATCGCAGCAGGCGACTTCGACGAGGATGGCGGGATGGACCTCTTCGTCACCAATTGGGACGTGGAGTTCCATGCCCTCTACCGGAACCAGCGAAGCGGCGAGGATCTCACTTTCGATTTCGTCACCTACCGTGTCGGCTTGGCGGGTTTCGGAGTCGGTGACACCGGCTGGGGAGCGACCTGGGGCGACTTCGACAACGACACCGATCTCGACCTCCTGGTCGTCAACGGTCGGGTGCCGATGGAAGGCACGGAGCGAGACGAGGAGTTGGTGAGGCTTTTCGGGAACCTCTTCGCAGAAGGAAAACCGGGAGAGCTGCGTGACTGGACGGAGCGGGTGGAATTGGACGGCGTCGGGCCGCTCCGTGCCCGTGGCAGCGCGGTTGCCGACTTCGACAACGACGGGGACCTCGACGTCGCCGTCAACCAGATCGGGCGTGACGTCGTGCTGCTCAGGAACGAAGGCGCATTGTCCGGATGGCTGTCGGTGGAGGTGAAGCCGGCCGAGCCAGGGACGATGGTCATGGTGGAGTTGACCGACGGACGGGTGCTGACCCGGGAGCTCCGGATAGGTGGGAGCTATCTGGCGTCCGAAGATCCCAGAGCCCACTTCGGGATCGACGACCGCGAAGCCGTCGACGTGGTCGTGCGGTGGCCGGACGGAACGGTCGAGCGGCGCACAGACGTGTCGGCGAACCAGCGAATCGTGATCACCCGCTGAGCTGTTGGTCACGGGGACTTGGGGTGCGGTCTGTTGCTCACGGCCCCCTCGACCTTCGATGTCCCGGAAGCGGACTTGGCTGCCGGAACGCACTCGGGTCCGTTGGGAATCTCCTGTGGAAAAGTCGCTGGACTGACGTCTCACGTCGCAGTAGCGCCGATTAGGTTCGGGGTACGTCATCCGAAGGAGACTTCTCTTGCAAGTGTCACTGACTGTCAATGGGGAATCGGTTTCGGCCGACGTCGAACCGAGAACCCTCCTCGTCCATCTCATCCGGGAGAACCTCGACCTGACCGGCACCCATGTCGGTTGTGAAACGTCGTACTGCGGTGCCTGCACGGTGCTCGTGGACGGCAAGTCCGTGAAGTCGTGCACCATGCTGGCGGTTCAGGCCGCCGGCGCCGACGTCACCACCATCGAAGGCCTCGCCGACGGCGACCAGATGCACCCGATCCAGGAGGGCTTCTGGGAGCGGCACGGCCTGCAGTGCGGTTACTGCACGCCCGGGATGATCATGTCCGCAGCCGGGCTGCTGGCCGAGAACCCCAGCCCCTCCGAAGACGAGATCCGCCATGGCATCGAAGGCAACCTGTGTCGGTGCACTGGCTATCACAACATCGTGAAAGCCATCGACTACGCCGCCGCCAAGATGCGCGGCGAGACGCCTGCGCCGGCCGAATGGGAGGTGACGGCATGAGTACCACCAGCGCACTCGGAGGAGTCGTCCGCCGTCGCGAGGATCCGGCACTCGTCGCAGGAACCGGTCTCTACGTCGACGATGTCAAGCGCACCGGAATGCTGTATGCCGCTTTCGTTCGGAGCCCCTACGCCCACGCCACCATCACTTCGATCGATTCTGCGGAGGCGCGGTCGCTGCCGGGCGTGAAGGCGATCTACACGGCCGATGACGTTCGTCATCTCGGGCCGCTACCGGCCCAGGTGCCGGTCGGTCAGGTGCGGCCGCTGCTGGCCGACGGGATCGTCAAGCACATGGGTGAGGCGGTGGCAATGGTCGTTGCCGCCACCCGGGCAGAAGCACAAGACGCCGCCGACGCCGTCTTCGTCGACTACGACGTGCTCGAACCCGTCATCGACCTCAAGGATGCCGCTTCGGACCGGGCGAAAGTCCACGACGGTCTCGACTCGAACATCCTGATCACCTGGACCACGCCGTTCGGCGCCGACGAGGAAGCGCAGGCGGCCCTCGCGAACCAGATCGCCGAGGCCAAGGCTCGTGACGACACGGTCACCGTTTCACTCGAGATGATCAACCAGCGTCTGCTCCCAACTGCGATCGAGCCGCGCTCGGTCGTCGCCGAATGGAACAGCGGATACGGCGAGATGACCCTGTGGTCGTCCTCGCAGATGATCTCCGCGGTTGCCGGCGCAGTCGGCAAGGTGCTGGGTATCCCCTACAACCAGGTGCACGGCATCGCCCCCGAGGTCGGGGGTGGCTTCGGGGCGAAATTGAACGTCTACCCCGACGAGATTCTCGTGCCATGGGCGGCGCAGCAACTCGGCAAGGCGGTCAAGTACACCGAGACCCGTCGTGAGGCTGCCGTCTCCACGATCCAGGGTCGAGGGTGGATCGGGACGGCGACCATCACCGGCACTCGCGACGGCGAGGTGTTGGGCTACGAACTCGACGCCATCTGCGATATGGGGGCGTACTCCCAGAACTTCACGGTGGCCATCCCGTTCCTCGGGGTGTTCGTGGGGTCGGGTCAGTACAAGTTCCCGACACGGCTCAAGCTCGACTGCGTCACGACTCACATGCAGACGACCGACGCCTACCGAGGCGCAGGACGACCCGAGGCGATCTACTACCTCGAGCGCATCATGGATGCGTATTCCCGCGAGATCGGGATGGATCCGGCCGCCGTCCGCATGAAGAACTTCATCCCGAACGAGGCCTTCCCGTCTGCCATCTCGCCGGTCGGGTTCGCCATCGACACCGGCGACTACGGGACCAACCTGCAGGCGATGCTCGACCTGCCCGAGTACGCCGAGATGAAGGCGGAACGGGAACGGCTGCGAGCTGAAGGCAAACTCGCCGGCCTGGGACTTTCCACCTACATGGAAGTCTGCGGATTCGGTCCTTCCGGTCTTGTCGACCTCGGGTTCTCGTGGGCCGAGTACGGGGTTCCGTCGGCGTTCAATGGGTCCGGAGTGGTCCGGGTCAACCCGGACGGGACGGCCAACGTGATCATCGGAACCGGGCCGTCCGGACAGGGCCATAAGACGACGTGGTCTCAAATCGTCTCCCAGCAGACCGGGATCGAGATGGACAAGATCCGCGTCACCTACGGCGACACCAAGGAAGCGCCCATCTCGATCGGATCGTTCGGTTCGAGGTCGGCTGCGGTGGACGGTTCGGCGGCGTTCGAGGCCGCCGGCAAGGTGCGGGACAAGGCCGCCAAGGTGGCCGCTCATTTGTTGGAGGCATCCGAGGACGACATCCGCTTCGAAGACGGGGCGGCGTATGTCGCCGGATCCCCTGACAAGTCGGTGACGTGGGAGGAGATCGCCAAGGTCGCCTACCAGCCGCACCTGCTCCCGGAAGGGATGGAGGGCGGAATGGAAGCCCACGCCATCTTCAGCCCGGCGAATGCGACGTGGCCGTTCGGAACGATGGCGTGTCTCGTCAGCGTCGACGCCGACACCGGGGATGTGAAGATCCTGCGGTGGGTCAACGTCGATGACTGTGGCAACGTGATCAACCCGATGATCGTCGACGGCCAGATCCATGGAGGGGTCGCCCAGGGGATCGGCCAGGCGCTGTTCGAAGACGCCATCTACGACTCGGCAGGCAATCTGCTGACTGCCGGACTCATCGACTACCCGATGCCGACGGCCACCGACGTGCCCAACTACGAGTTGCACAGGACAGTGACACCGACCGATGTGAATCCGCTCGGTGTCAAAGGCGTCGGTGAGGCGGGAACGATCGGATCGGCGCAGACTCTGGTCAACGCCGTGGTCGACGCACTCGCCGACCTCGGCGTCAGACACGTCGACATGCCGATGCGGCCGAAGCGTGTGTGGCAGGCGATGCAAGACGCGAAGAACTGAGAGGAGGACAGGATGTACCCAAGAGCTTTCGACTACGTCGCCGCCTCCTCCATCGATGAGGCGGTCAGAGAACTCGGTAACGCCGATTTCGCCAAGGTGATGTCCGGGGGGATGTCGCTCATCCCGATGATGAAGTTGCGGCTGCTGTCCCCCGACCTGGTGGTCGACATCGGACGAGTGTCCGGATTGGGCGATATCAGCGACGACGGCGATTCGATCACCATCGGGGCGCTGGTCACCCACGAGAAGACTGCTGCCTCGGACGTGCCGGCAGTGCTGAAGACGGCTGCGGCGTGGACCGGCGACCGTCAGGTGCGAAGCCGCGGCACCACCTGTGGTGCAGTCGCGCACGCCGACATCGCCGCCGACCAGCCTTCGGCAGTGCTGGCGCTTGGCGGAACGATCATCGCCCAGGGACCGAATGGCACCCGAGAGATTGCATCGGAGGACTTTTTCCTCGACGCGATGACCTCGGCGCTGGAGCCAAACGAGATACTGACGTCGATCCGCATCCCGAAGTTGGGCGGCGGCTCGGCCTACGACAAGCTTGGACGTCGCGGCGGCCACACCGACTACGCGGTGGCCGGAGCGTCGGCCTGGGTGAGTCGGTCCAACGGGTCGATCTCGGATGCGCGTATCGCGCTGACGGGAGTGGGTCTCAAACCGGAACTGACTCGAGGCGTGATGGAGGCGATCGTCGGCACAGACGGCAGCGACTCTGCGGTGGCCTCTGCGGCCGAACGGGCGGTCGAAGGCATCACCGTGCTCGAAGACCTCTACGGCTCCGTCGAATACAAGACCCACCTCGCCAAAGTGATGGTCCGCCGAGCCCTCACCCAAGCCATCGGAGCGAGCTAAGTCCCCCCTCGGCCGCAGGCCGTTTGGGGGGACCGACGGCTGCTCTGAGCCGTCGAGGGGGGCGTGAGCGTCAGCGAACTCGTGGATCACCTCGCGCGCGGGGTGGACTGACGGGTTTGGCGGCTGCGCGGACGGCCCCCCTCGGCCTCGCAAAGCCTCGGCCACTCCCCCCAGCACTCCCTC
>JBBDWN010000028.1:0-7343 GCA_040902855.1 Acidimicrobiia bacterium
TGCTCGGAGACACCGCGCACCTCTTTCGGCGACACACCACTACCGTCCGGCAGCATGAAAATTGTTCGATTCAAGGCCGGCGACGACATCGCCTACGGCCTCGCCGAAGCCGAGGGTGTCACCCTCTATCAGGGAAGTCCGTTCTTCGTCTGGGAACCGACCGAGACGGTCATCCCTTGGGAAAGGGTCCAATTGCTCGCCCCGACGCTGCCGTCGAAGGTGATCTGCGTTGGCAAGAACTATGTCGACCACGCCGCCGAGTTCGACGGTGAGGTTCCCGAGGAGCCGTTGATCTTCATGAAGCCGGCCACCTCGGTGATCGGACCTGACGCTCGGATCGTGCTGCCGCCGCAATCAGACGAGGTCCACCACGAGGCCGAGGTCGTCGCGGTGATCGGCAGGATCGCAAAGAACGTCAAGGCCGAAGATGCTTCCCAGTATGTGTTCGGCTACACGGCGGGCAACGACATCACCGCCCGAGATCTCCAAGCCAAGGACGGTCAGTGGACGCGAGCCAAGGGCTTCGACACCTTCTGTGCGCTGGGTCCGGCAATCGAGACGGAGTTCGATCCGCTCGAAAAGATGGGTGTGGCGTGCCGGGTCAACGGAGAGTTGCGCCAATCGGGATTCACATCCGAGATGGTCTTCGGCGTGGCGGAGATCCTCGAGTACGTGTCGGCCGTCATGACCCTTCTTCCCGGTGACGTGATCATGACCGGCACGCCCGCCGGCGTGGGGCCCATCGAGCACGGCGACCTCGTCGAAGTCGAGGTGGACGGCATCGGCGTCGTCGCCAACACGGCGGTCCGTCTCCAGTGACCGTTCGTGTTCGTATCGCTCCGTCCGACACCGGCAGCATCCACGTCGGAAACGTCCGTTCGGCCCTCTTCAACTGGCTCTTCGCCCGCCACAACGGGGGGACGTTCATCGTCCGCATCGACGACACCGACCTCGAACGTTCCGATCCCGCCCATCTGGATGACATCGTCTCCGGACTGCGCTGGCTGGGGCTCGACTGGGACGAAGGCGTCGAGGTCGGAGGACCGCACGGCACCTACAAGCAGTCGGACCGGTTCGACCGGTATCGCCAGGTGGCGATGTCCCTCGTGGAGGCAGGCCATGCCTACTTCGACGACCGAGACCCGGACGTGCTGGAAGGGCTCAGGGTCAAGGCTCAGAAGGAGGGGAAACATCCCGGGACCTACATTCGGCGTCTCGACCCGCCGGCGACCGACGGTTCCATCCGTTTTTCGGTGCCTCCCGACGCCGCAGTCACCTTCACCGACACGGTGCGTGGAGAGATGCGGTTCGAGGCCGATTCGGTGGACGACTTCGTCATTCTCCGTTCCAACGGCGTGCCCACCTACCACCTGGCTTCCACCGTGGACGACGTCGACTACGGGATCACGCACGTGATTCGCGGCGAGGATCTTCTGTCTTCGACCCCGAAGCACATCCTGCTGGCCAGGGCGATGGGTGCCGATCCGGCGATCTATGCCCATCTTCCTCTCCTCTTCGGACCCGACGGCAAGAAGCTGTCGAAGCGGCACGGAGACACGTCACTCGCCGCGTATCGCCAGGGCGGGTACCTGCCGGAGGCCGTGTTCAACTTCCTCGCAATCCTCGGCTGGTCGATCGGTGAGGATCGGGAGATCTTCACGGCACCGGACGCCGTCGAGGTGTTCACACTGGAACGCGTCTCGAAGAATCCCGCCGTCTTCGACACCGACAAACTGCTCTGGATGAACGGCGAGTACATCCGTGCCCTCGGTGTCGACGACTTCATCGAGAGGGCCCGACCCTGGGTTGTCGATTCGGTCGGTCGGGATCTGTCATCCGAGGAGTGGGCCGTGTTCTCCTCGATCGCACCGCTCGTGCAGGAACGAGCCAAGCTTCTCACCGAGGTCGGTCCCCAGGTGACGTTCCTGTTCGTCGACGTTCTCGAATACGACGAGGGGTCATGGGAGAAGGTCATGACGAAGGACGACGTCGGCGGGGTCCTGGACGACGCCGCCCAACGGCTGGAGTCGGTTGCTCCGTTCGAAACCGAGACGATCGAGGCCGCGCTCCGGGCGCTGGCAGAGGACCGAGGGATCGGGGCCGGTAAGGCTTTCCAGCCCGTGCGAGTGGCCATCACCGGGTCGTCGATCAGTCCGCCGCTGTTCGAGTCGCTGGCGGCGTTGGGCCGGGAGCGATCTGTCTCCCGCATCCTCGGCGCCCTGGCACGTCTCGGCTCAGACTGACCGCCTTGCAGGCTTCGCTAGCCTGTGACGCGCACCGGCGGTGAGCCGGTCGACATGGCCCCGTCGTCCAGTGGTCTAGGACGCCGGCCTTTCAAGCCGGAAACGCCAGTTCGAACCTGGTCGGGGCTGCAATCCGAAGGCATCTGCCACCTGTTCGCCGCAACTTTGCGGCTGGTCTGATGGTGGAGTCGGCGGGTGCATGGTCCGCCAACCGTCGTCGATGATCCCTCCACACATGTTCGACACGCACGAAATCGCTCTCATGGTCTTCGGTCTCGCCGCCTTCGGCGTGGTCGGTCTTCCCAGGGTCTTGGCGAATCGGCCACTGTCGTTCCCGATCATCTACGTGACGGGTGGGGCAGCGCTCTTTTCGTTGCCGCTGGGTCTGCCCACTCCCGATCCGATCGAATATCGTCAGATCGCCGAGTTTCTGACTGAGATCGGCGTGGTCACCGCTCTCCTCGGGGCCGGACTTGCGATCAACAAGGCCCCCGGTACACGCAGTTGGGCACTCACCTGGCGCCTGTTGGGATTCACGATGCCGATCACCATTGCCGCCGTTGCAGGCTTGGGATGGTGGGTACTCGGGCTCACGCCCGCCGCAGCTTTGCTCCTCGGCGGAGTACTCGCTCCCACCGATCCAGTCCTCGCATCCGACGTCCAGCTTCCGGGGCCTGGTGACGAGGAAGAGAGTGACGCAGTTCGTTTCGCCCTCACGTCCGAAGCCGGATTGAACGACGGTTTGGCGTTCCCGTTCACGAACCTCGCCATCCTCATTGCACTCCAAGGACTTGCGCCCGCCGGTTGGCTCGTTGAGTTCGTCTTCGTGGAATTGATCTACAAGATCGGCATGGGATTGGTGGCCGGTGTGGCTGTGGGGAGGCTGCTGGGCTGGTTGATCTTCAGTCGGCGTTCTCCCATCCCCCACACGAGGGATGGGATGATGGCGCTCGGAGCCGCCTTCATCACCTACGCCGGAACCGAGATGTTGGGCGGATACGGCTTCCTCGCGGTGTTCGTGGCGGGGGTGGTGATACGCAACCAGGAGCGGAGACACGAGTATCTCGCGCAGATGCACGCTTTCGCCGACCAGATCGAACGTCTCCTGAGCGCCGTCGTCCTCATCCTCTTCGGCGGAGCGATAGTGAGCGGCCTCCTCAGCTATCTCACGTGGCAGGCGATCGTGGTGGCGCTGTTGATCGTTCTGGTGTGCAGGCCGGTCGCCGGATGGGTCGGGCTCCTCGGAAGCGGAAGCCCGGTTCGCGAACGCGCAGTCATCTCATTCTTCGGGATACGAGGAGTCGGTTCGTTCTACTACCTGGCGTATGCAACGAACCAGGTCGAGTTCATCCAAGTGGAGATCGTGTGGGCCGTCACCGCTCTTGTGGTCCTGGTCTCTGTCGTTCTTCATGGAGTGACGGCAACCTCGGCGATGGAGTATCTGCAGCGTCCGTCCGCCCGGGACGGGGAGTAGCGAATCAGGTTCCGTCAGTCGATCAGCCGGGCGGGGAAGCCACCCTTGGCGATCGGTCCCCATCGTTCGATGGTGAGGCGGATGAGGCACTTGCCCTGACGGGTCATCGCCTCCCGATACTCGTCCCAGTCGGGATGTTCTCCGGAGATCACTCGGAAGTACTCGATGAGCGGCTCCAGTGCTTCGGGGAGATCGATGACCTCGGCCGTTCCGTCGACCTGGACCCACTCGCCGCCGAAATCGTCGGACAGCACCACCATCGATGCGGTCGAGTCCCGGCGGAGATTGTGCGTCTTTGCCCGCTCTGGATAGGTCGACACCACGATCCGGCCTTCGCCGTCCATACCCATCGTCACCAGCGATGCCTGAGGCCGGCCATCTCCTCTCGTGGTCAGCAGCACCCCGTGATGGCGTGGGCGGACGAACCCCTCCAACTCCGGACGGTCGACGGATCGGTTGGTCGCGATCTCAGGCATATGTCCCATGATGGTCCGTCCATCCTTTACTGACGGCAATTATAGTAAAGGCATGCCTCGAATCAGCAGCAAGCATCAGATCACGCTCCCAGTGGCGGTGCTCGACACAGTCGGGCTGCGGGCCGGCGACGAGGTGGCCGTGCGGGTCGAAGGGTCGGCGATCGTCATCGAGCCGTATGCCGACATCGTCCGCATGGGTGCGGGCCAGCTCACAGGGCGTATCGATCGGTCATTGCTCGATGAGTTGAGGGACGAGTGGGACTGACGGCGCTGGACACCGGCGTGGTGATCGGGTTTCTGGACGCGTCTGACCCGTTCCATCGTTCGGTACTGGAGGCCCTTCCTGTCGCCCACGCCCGCGGCAGGATGTGGCTGCCGGCCGTGGCATACGCCGAGGCGCTCGTGATGGTGTTGCGCGCCGGCGCTACCGAGGAGTGGTTTCGGGCGTTGCTCCGCCGGTTGACCCTGGACGTCGGTGTACTCGACTCGGCGGGGTGCGACCGGGCGGCACAGTTGCGGTTCGCGGGGTTGGCGGATCGCCGGCGAAAGCAATGGCGGATGCCCGATGCGCTGATCGTGGGTGAGGCGCTGGCCGTCGGCGCAGACACGATCGTCACCACAGATCACAACTGGCCGCCCGTGACAGGGATAAACGCCACGGTCCTCACCGCCACCTGAGCCGAGGCGGTGTCTGATCAGCCCTCGAGGGCTTTGACCTTGTTGAGACGCCTGACGTGGCGCTCCTCGTGTGTGAACTCGGCGCTGATGAACGCTTTGACCGACTCGTCTGCGACGTTCTGGCCGATGACCCGGCTACCGAGACAGAGAATGTTGACGTCGTCGTGTTCGACTGCCTGGTGGGCGGTGTAGGTGTCGTGGGCGACCGCAGCACGGATCCCGTTGACCTTGTTGGCCGCGACGCATGCCCCGGCCCCCGAACCGCAGACGATGATGCCGCGGTCGGCGCGACCGTCTGTGACCGCCCGGGCGACTGCTGCCGCGAAGTCGGGATAGTCGACGGGGTCGGTGGAGTGCGTGCCCAAGTCGATCACGGTGACGCCCATCTCGGCCAGCATCGAACCGATGTGTTGTTTCAGGTCATAGCCGGCATGGTCGGCACCCAGGGCGATACGCATCAACGGTGAGGGTAGCCAGCACCGGCATTGGACCACCTGCCTTCTACCGTTGACTCGGTGGCTCGTTTTCGACGCATCCTGGTGGCCGCTTTGGCCGCGCTGATGGCAGCCGTTCCGGCCAGCGCCCAAACCGACGAACTCGACGACCGGATCGCGGCGACCGCGATCGTCTTCGAGCCTGCTCCCGGTGTTCGGCTCGGAAGCGGCGACCGCATCCATTCCGGGACCATGACGCTCACCGCTCACAGGGGTGGTCTTGCGACAGTCGTCGAGACCACGATCGACGACTACCTGCTCGGGATACGCGAGGTGCCCTTCTCCTGGCCGGAGGAGGCTTTGGCGGCGCAGGTGGTCGCAGCACGGACGTATCTCGCCTGGACCCTCGATCGCGGCCGATCGCCGAACGGTCGGACGTTCAACTACGACATCTGCGCGACCACGGCCTGCCAGGTGTACGCCGGTGTGGGCGGGTTGGCCGGACCGGAAGGACAGCGCTGGGTCGCCGCCGTCGAACGGACGTCGGGCGAAGTGCTGGTCACCGGGGACAGTCCCGTTCAGGCGCTCTATTCGTCGACAAGTGACGGCCGGACTCGCAACGTCGAAGATGTCTTCCCGGGGTCGAGTCCCGACCAGAACCTGCGCGCCGTGTCGTCCCCCGACGAGACGTCTCCGTTCGTCAGTTGGGACTTCGTGCTCTCACGAACACAGGCGGAGGCGATGTTTGCACACGCCGGACTCGTCGAAGGAAGGTTGATCGACGTCGTCTCACGGCGCACCGCCGACGGCGACGGTCCGTGGATGATCACGGTGGTTGGCACGGCGGGCGAACGGACGATCGACACGTGGACGCTTCGCACCCGACTCAACCGTGCAGCCGCCGACCTGTATCCCGATCACTTCCCTGCATTGCGACCCGGCAGCACCAGGCGGTATCCACAGACGATCATGTCGCCCAACTACACGATCCGGTCCGAACTGATCTACCTCCCTCCGGTCGACGGTCCGCCAGGGTTCGAACAGCAGTTCAGGGTGCGGGGCGGCGGATGGGGGCACCTCGTCGGGATGAGCCAGTTCGGAGCGGAGGCCATGGCGACAGCCGGCGCCTCCTATCAGGAGATCCTCGCCCACTTCTACGGCGGGGTCAGTCCGACCCAAGCCGACCTCCTCCCGGACCGGATACGTGTCGGACTGGGTACCGAGGCGATGGAGGTCGCCATCGTTCCGGATGGTCCCGTCCGAGTGCTCGTCGACGGTGAAGAGGTGAGCGCGGGTGAACTCGGCTCGTGGACCGTGACCTGGGAGAACGGCGTGGCCATCATCGACCCGCCGGAAGGCCTGGGACTTCCCCCGCAGGTGGACGGGTGGCGCACATTCTCCGACAGCGGGGGAGCCGTCGAACTCGTCACGGTGCGGAGCAGGAGCGCAGCCGAAACGAGGATCGTCGTCGCCGAAGGATCTCGTGTGGTTTCGGACAGTGGGTGGGAGATCAGGAACGCAGGTGTCATCGCCGTCGATCTCCAGCCGCCCCGAGCGAGAACGGTGATCACGGTGGAGGTGTTCGTTCGGTCGCCGCTCGGAGACGACTCGACCACGTTGCGTATCCCCTCAGGGGTGGAATAGCCCGTCGCGGTCAGGCGTTCGCTCAAACGAACGTCCCCCCGTACGATTGGTCGGACATGCCCGAGACCACCCCCGTCACGATCACCTCGAACGCCCCGAAAGAGGCGGGCGACATCGACCTGGACAAGCTCCAGGCCGCACTCGAGTACATCCGCCCCGCCATCCAGATGGATGGGGGCGACATCGTGCTGCTCGGCGCCGAAGACGGAGTGGTCAACCTGCAGATGGTCGGCGCCTGCGGTGGCTGTCCCATGTCGATGATGACCCTGAAGGCCGGTATCGAACGCATCCTCGTCGACCGCGTCCCCGGCGTCGTCGAAGTCACCGCCTCGGCCTAGCTCTCTCCCCCCAGGGACGAAGTCCCGTTGGGGGGAGTGGCCGAGGCTTTGCGAGG
>JBBDWN010000029.1:0-43755 GCA_040902855.1 Acidimicrobiia bacterium
TCGACGCCGCCCAGATCGACATGGTGGACGGCGCGAGGGGCATGGACGAATGGCTGTCTGCCCGACTCGATGTCGACGTCCGGACGGCCCGCACCCTGCTGGGTCTCGCCCGCTCGAACGACGAACGGGTCGACGAGATGCTCGAGGAAGGAGCCAGCGTCGATAGAGCGAACGCCACGCTCCGCCTCATCCAGTCGGGGGCAGATCAGGCCACTGTCGACGAGTCTGTCGGTCGAGACATCGCCGGTGTTCGCCAGATGACAGCCCAACGCCGTCCCATCAGTCCCGATGCGGAGTCAGATTCCCACGCCGGTCGGTTTCTTCACATGCAGCCTTCCCTCGACGAGAGCATCTGGCGGTTGTGGGGCCAATTGTCCGGTGTCGATGGGCGCATCGTCGAGAAGGCGATCAGCACCTCGGTCGACAGTCTTCCGAACGACCCTGACGTCACCGCCAGCCAGCTTCGGGCGGACGGGCTGGTTTCGGTGGCGTCCGAATGGCTTTCGGGTGAGGTCGGCGGCCACGAACTCACCGCTGAGATCTTCATCGACGCCGCCCTCGCCACCACGTCCGAAGGTCGGGAGGGCGTGAGCGTCGTCTCAGGACCGAGGGTCGGACCGAACACCCTCGGTGAGATCCTCTGCTCCGGCACGGTCCGAGTCACCGTTCATGACGACGTCCTGCGGACCGTCTCCACTTCGCCTACCGGCCGCGCCATTCCCCCTGCGATCCGTTCCCTCGTGCTGCACCGTGACGGTCACCGTTGTGTGATCGGCGGCTGCCAATCCCGATCGAGGCTCCAACCCCACCACCTCGTCCCGTACTCGGAGGGAGGGAGCCATCATCCCGACAACCTCGTCACTTTGTGCTGGTTCCACCATCACGTCGTCGTTCATCAACGGGGCATGGTGATAGATCCGGCCTCGCCTCCCCACGCCCGTACCTTCCTTCGCGCCATTCCGACCCGCGCCGGTCCCTGATCCCGCGGTCTTCGGACTCGGCGATGTGAGCGGAATCCCGGATGGAGGCGGTTTCGGCGCGTCCGAACCGGGATCAGGGACGGCGGAGTCCGGGGACCTGACGGTCCACGGCATCGAGGACCGCTCGCACCATCGCCTGGCTCGGGTTGCTGCCGACCAGGGCGGATCCGACCATCATCTGTTCGCGGCCACCGGTCACAAGTACCACCTGGGCGATGGCGACGTCCTCTGCCCCGACTCGGTGCACGGCTTCGGCGCTGATCGCGAAGGAAGCCTTCTCGTCGAGCGCCTGCCCGAGGGCGACGAGCGTGGCTTCGGCGACCAGCCGCATCCGGGTGGCGGAGGCCGCCGGACCCTCGGCTGTACCGGTCAGCCTTTCGTCGTGCCAGTGCAGTGTGACGGTGACTTTCATCCGGGAGAAGTCGATCTCCTCGGCGACATCGTCGACGACTGGGCGGTCACCGACGGACAGTTCCTCGCCGTCGATCTGGACGACCGAGATGATCCTGCGATCGATGTCGAGATCGAACGCCGCCATCGCCACCGACTGGACGTCACGCACCACTTGTTTGGCCGGTTTTCCTGGCGTGGCGAGGACATGGACCTCGCGCGGTCTGTTGCCTTCGAGCACGATCCGGACGTTCTCGACGCCGGGGATCCGGGCGATGGCCGCTTCGAGTGCCTTGACATCCATGGTCAGCGGAGCGTAGCCCTCGGACCCCTTGACAACAGGGACGCGCAGGCGACCCGGGAATGTTGCGACTTCGTGATCTCGCCAGGTAGATTGCACCGTGGTCGGTCTCACACAGGGGGGCCGGCGGAACCGGGATCGCTGCCCGGTTGGGAGGTGGGCGGACCTGTAATAGGTGGGGCCTCACATTGACAAGTGAGGTTTCCCGGCTCGTTTACGAGTCGGGAATACGGGGAGAGCCCGGCGACGGATCCTTCCATCGATGATTACACCGAAGCGGAGCGGAACGACGCGTCGACAGATGTGTCGGCGAGTCTCAATTCACCGACGAGGTGATACCGGATGAAGGCACGCCTGGTCCGGATTCTTGCTGCGGCCGGAAGCCTCGCCACGCTCATAGTGGCTGGCTCGGCTTCCCTGAAGATCGGTTGATCTGATCGTCGGGCATCCTCCCGCTCTATGCTCTCAGGCCAACAGAAAGACGCGCGTCGAGTGAACGAACGCAGAACCAAGGGACTCCTGGGGTTTGGCTCCTTCTGCATCGGTTTGATAGGGATTGGCGCGGCTTGGTACTTTCAACCCTTCCGAACTGACGCTCTGGCGATCTGGGTCCTCTTTGCCGTCGCGTACGCCGTCTTGTCGCTTCGCTCGGTGGAAGTCAACGATCGAATGCTGGCGAGTTCGAGCGTGATGGCCATTGCGACTGCGGCGACCTACTTTGCGCTTCGAGGAGACGGAGCAGCGACTGCCGTGGTCATGATTGCTGCCTTCGGTCCATTCGACTCCGGTGACTTCAAGAAGCGGCATATCTTCCAGCCTGCTTTCAATTTCGGGCTGCTGACCCTGTCCGCGCTCGCATCTGGCGTCGTGGTCGACTTCCTGTTGTGGGGCGATCCAGACCGTGGCCGTGCGGCACTCCTCGATGTCGACCCGTCAGGTGGAGTGGCCTTCTTCCAGGTGGCAGCGGTCGGTGCCGCTGCAGCAGCTGTGTACGCCATCACCAACTTCGCCGGCCTGCGGATCGGCGTCCGGATCGCATATGGAAGGCGAAACGTGATGCCGTGGTCCGGGCTCGGTGTCATTCTCGGATCAATGACCGTGATGGGAATACTCGGTGGGATGCTGGGAGCGGTCCTCGTATTGGAGGAGTCAGTTGCCTTCCTCGCGCTGATCGTCGTTGTGTATGGCACAGGCCACACCGTGTTCACCTCGTACGCTGAACTGCGTGTGGCGCATGAGTCCACGCTCCGGGGATTCGTGAAGACGCTCGAAACCCGTGACTTGTACACGCGCGGTCACACGGAACGCGTTGCATATTTCTGTCGGCTGGTCGGATCAGAGCTCGGCTTCACGGGAACACAGCTCGAGCACATGCGCTGGGCCGCTTTGATTCATGATATGGGCAAGTTGGCTATCCCGATCGAGCTCATGCAAAAGCAGGGCAAGCTGACGGATGACGAGTACCGGCGACTTCGCACCGCCACCCATAAGGTGGACGACCTTCTTTCCGAGGTCGACTTTCTTCGTCCGATGGTCGACGTCGCCAGCGGGGCACATCCGAGCTTGCCGAGCGAGGACTACGGGCAGGTGGGCCACCACCACACGACAAAACCGACGCTTGAGCAGAAGGTGCTGGCGGTGGCGGACGCATTCGATGCCATGACCAGCACACGCGGATACCGGATGGCGATGAGTCAGAAGGTGGCGCTTCAGACCCTCAAAGAGGATTCGAGTCCTCTGTACGACGCGGATGTGGTCGACGCGCTCGCTCTCGCCCTGGGGGATGTCGGTGAGACGTACGGACCACCGCACCTCATGACATCTGAATTGTCCGAGGAGGTTGCGAGTGGTCGATGACTCACGACCTCACCTGATGTGGATAGCGTCAGCATTGCTTCCGCTGGCGTCGCTGGGCGTGGGTGTGACGCTGGTGATTCCGCTGACGCCGACCACTCGGTTCGCTGTGGGCGTGGCCTCAGTCTGCTTCACGCTTGCGTCCCTCATTCAGGTTCCGACGACAGGGCGAAGCAAGTACACCGCGGCGTACTTGGTGGTGGCGTCGATTCCGTTCGTTCGGACCGGGGGAGTGCCCGTGTTTACGTTCACGAGTGCCGTCGCAGTGTTGACGTTCGGAGTCGGACTCTCGTGGATCTTGCTTGCTGCCCGGGGCGACGATCAGCGTGGAGTTGCGCTTGTAATCATCAAGCGCCTTTTTGCACACGTCGCATATCTCGTGGTTTTCTACGGCGTCCGATCGGTTCTGATGGATTCGGAGCTGGGGACGTGGGCGGACGCGATTCTTTTCGCATGCGCCGCCGCCGGTGCGTTCGCCGCCGAACTGGCATCCAATGCAGTGTTCCGCGTCGGTTCGGGCGGCCGTCCTCGTCTGTACGTGGCACTCGATACTGCGCGTGACTTCCGGGTGTTCCTGTCCCTGGTGGCGTCAGGCGCCTTGTTCGGAATTGCGTTCGAGACCATCGGTTGGTGGTCGCTCTTGTTGGCCGCCCTTCCCTACGCCTTCGCCCACGGGGCGTTTCGGCGGTACGGGGACGCCCGACGGACGTACTCGCAGACGATGCGATCTCTCGCCAGGATTCCGGAGGTTGCGGGGCACTCGGATCCTGGGCACGCCGCTCGGACGGCTGACTTGGCCGTCGGGGTGGCCGCCGAACTCGGGCTGCGACCGCGCGACGTGGACACGGTCGAATACGCCGCCCTGCTTCACGACATCGGTCGGATCTCGCTGAACGAGCCGAGCGTCCTCCGCATGGGGTTCACAGACAGCGACATCGCCAGATGGGGTTCGGAGATCGTGGGGGAGACCTCGTATCTCGCCGAGGTCAGCGACGTCGTGCTTCGCCAGCACGAGCC
The DNA here is from genome assembly GCA_040902855.1 of Acidimicrobiia bacterium. Taxonomy (GTDB): domain Bacteria; phylum Actinomycetota; class Acidimicrobiia; order Spongiisociales; family ZC4RG35; genus DATHWB01. The sequence goes on from JBBDWN010000029.1 coordinate 4,543, forward strand.
GTATCGGAACCCTGGCATGGAGAGCAGCGAGGACGTGCCGATCGCCGCCAAGATCGTCAAAGTCTGCAGCGCGTACGACGAGTCCACCCATGAGTTGGGGTCCTCACCGCTCGAGTCGATGGAGAAGCTGCATCGCGGTTCGGTCTACGACTACGACCCCGAAGTGGTGGCGGTGCTCCGGCGGCTGCTCGAACGTCGCGGCGAGTTCGACCGGCCGGTCAGCCGCCGTTGATCACCGACCCCGGGTCGCCGACCCGCCCTGCAGTTTCACGCCTGGCTTGAACCAGCGGACGGGGCGTCGGAGTTCGGCTTCGAGGAAGCGTCCCAAACCCACCGCCAGGAAGACGTCGCCGATCGAGATCACCGAGCCCTGGTTGGCCATCCGGATCGGGATGACGTCGGCGAGGAACGACAGCATCGTGTCTGCGTCTAGTTCCGTGTGCTTGGCGGCATTGGTGAGATCGGGTCCGCCCGGGGCGTATCCGGCCGCTACTTCGATCGCCCCTTCGAGGACCGGCATGCCGCCGTTGAGTGCGATGACGGTGAAGTTGAGCAGCACACCCACACCCGCCAACCAGAGACCGGAACGGTCTCGGTTGAGGATCATCAACGCAAGAAGCGGGAGGTAGGAGGTCAGCACCAGGTAGAACCCGACGTCGGGATCTATCCGGATTGCGATGCCCTGCATGGCGAAACCGAGGGGCAGCAACCACCACATCTTCAGCCTGATGTCGGCGAGATTGGTGAGACGTCCCCCACGTAACACCGCAACGGACATCGCCACGAAGAGGACGATGACAAGCCACAGCATGCGGTGGGAACGCTATCACAGGCAGTTCCGGCCAGAATGTGCGATCTGATGGTCATCTACGAAATCTCCGCCTCGGTCGCAACGCTCACGATGAACGATCCGGAACGCCGGAATCCGCTTGGCTCCGAGACCATCGAGGGTCTCATCGACGGGCTGCAGCGGGCACTGGACGATCCGCAGGTGTCGGTTGTCGTGATCACAGGCGCCGGCGATGCGGCCTTCAGCGCCGGAGGGGATCTGGCGTCTGGATTCTTCGAGGATCCCGTGGCGAGACACTCGGAGAGGGGACGGTTCGCCGATCTCCTGAGGCTCTTGTGGAGTGGCGGGAAGCCGACGGTGGCTCGCGTCAACGGCCATGCGCTCGCCGGCGGTTTTGGGCTGGCGGTGGCCTGTGACATCACTCTCTGCGTGGACGACGCGAAGCTGGGTGTGCCCGAAGTTCGCGTCGGACTCTGGCCGATGATGATCACGGTGGCGCTGGCGCGGGCGATGCCGCAGAAGGCGGCCCTGGAACTGATGCTGACCGGTCGGACGATCACTCCGAACGAGGCGCTTCGGCTCGGTGCAGTGTCACGGGTGGTTCCCCGTTCGGGGCTCGACTCCGCTGTCGAAGAGACGGTTGCGTCGTTACGGAATGCGCCTTCGAGCGTGATGATCGGACGCGACGCCTTCATGTCCGTGGCCTCGACCGATCCGGACACGGCCCTTGATCGACTCCAGGGTGGGTTGACGGCTGTCGCATCCACCCGCGACGCTCGCGAAGGGGTCAGCGCGTTTGTCGAGAAGCGTCCGCCCTCATTCGGCCAGCAGTGAATCGCTTTCTAACTCGAGACTCCGGATAGCCTGAGGCGCGATGCGCAGAAAGATTCGAATCGCCGGCTTTGCCATGGTGTGGACCGGGGTGTTGACCCTGGGAATCGTTGCGTATCAACTCGTCGTGACTGACTTCCTCAACGATCGCGTACAGGAGGAGGCACGCACCGAACTGGTCACCGGCCTCGATGAGCGTCGGGACACCCTCGAAACGCCGGTGACCGTGACCGTTCCATCACAGACCACGGATACCACCCAGGCCCCGGTCGTCGAGACGATCGACTTTCACCCGGAGGACGCGGTAGAAGAGGGCGATCCTTTCGGCGTCATTCGCATCCCATCGATCGAACTGGACTGGGTGCTCTTCGGTGGGGTTCTCCCGGCGACGTTGAACCAGGGTCCTGGGCACATGCCGTGGACCCCGCTCCCGGGCCAGCCCGGCAATTCCGTCATCTCGGGACACCGGACGACGTATGGAGCTCCTTTCTTCGACCTCGACCTGCTCGAACCAGGCGACACCATCGAGATCGAGACCGCGATCGGAGTTCACACCTACACGGTCCGAGACACCATCGTCGTCACCGCCTACGACGTATGGGTCACCAATCCCAAGCCGGGGGCGTGGCTGACGCTCACGACCTGTCATCCCAAGTTCTCGGCCGCCCAACGGCTCATCGTCCAGGCCGAACTCACCGACGGGCCCAACCTCGACTATGCCCAGTTTCTCTTCGACACCCAGTTCAGCGCCGTCTCCTGATCAGCCGCCGATCGCCCGGCTCAACTCCACGGCGGTGACGCCACCCGCCTTCGACCAGCGAATCGCCCCCTGGGCATCGATGACAACGGTGAACGGCATCCCCACCGACGGATAGCGATCTCTGATGCGGCCCGTGGCGTCCATCCCGACGAGATAGCGCGGCTGAAGGTCGTCCGCCATCGCCTGGGCTTCGGAGGCGGATACGTCGACAGAGACACCGATGACGACATGGTCCGGGTTGGCGTCTGCGAAAGCCGAGAGTTCGGGAATCTCGTCCCGACAGGGGATGCACCAGCTCGCCCAGAGGTTCAGTACCACCGGCCGGCCATCCTCCGCCAGATGCTCGGAAAGCCGCCACTCGGAGCCGTCGAACGCGGCCAACACCACCTCTGGCGCCACTCCGGTGAGGCTTCCCCCGGACCCTTCGTCGCCCGGATCACCGAGTGCCTGGGCCACGAGGAGACCGATGGCGACGACGACTACGAACACGAGTGTCAGGCGACCGCGCGCCGGCTGGAGCGGAGCCACCGGTTCGTGGAACAGTCGATCGGGGGTTGTCATTGCCGGATAGGGTATTGGATGCCGGGTGAAAGAGGTTCGATATGGCGTTCTTCAAAGGGCGGGGTTCTGATCTGGAGGCGGAGGGCATCGAGGCCTCGCGCGTACCGCCTGGCCAGTACCTCACGGATCGCTTCCCGGTGCTCCAAGCCGGGTCGGTGCCGCGCGTCGATCTGACATTGTGGGACTTCACCGTGGAGGGACTCGTCGATCGGGAAGCGACGCTCACCCTCGACGAGATCAAAGCGATGCCGACCACCGACAAGGTCACCGACATTCACTGCGTGACCAAGTGGTCGAAGCTGGACACTGTCTGGCACGGAGTCGAAGTGCCGGAGTTCATGTCCGGATTCGAGTTGGCTCCGAGCGCCAGCCACGTACTCGTGTGGGCAGAGCACGGTTTCACCGCCAATCTGCCGTTGGAAGACTTCCTTCGACCCGACAACCTCCTGGCATGGAAGTTCGGTGGCGAAGATCTCGATCCCGACCACGGATGGCCCTTGCGTCTCGTCGTGCCGCATCTCTATTTCTGGAAGTCGGTCAAGTGGGTGCGCGGTTTTCGTTTCCTTGATCATGACGAGCCGGGCTTCTGGGAGCGAAACGGGTATCACATGTATGGCGACCCGTTTCGCGAACAGCGGTACTGGGGAGATTGAGCCGGCTTGGACTGGTTCGCCCGTTGGGCGCGCGATCGACCGGATGCTCCGTTTCTCATCGACGGCCCGGAGGTCCTCGACTACGCGGCTGCCTTGGCGCGGATTTCCGGGATCGCCGGCGGATTGCGAGGTCGGTACTCGCATGGCGCTCGGCTCGGGGTCGTCATGCGACCGGACATCCCCCACTTGGTGGTGGCCATGGCGGTGCCTCTTGCCGGCATGGTGCTCGTACCTCTCCCCGTCGCGGGGAGCGATGACGAGCGGCGTCGGTTGGCCGACTTGGCCGGCGTGGACGACGTCGTGGGACCCGGCGACACGGAGGACGGCTCACCGCTGCCGGCCGTTCCCGACGAGTCGGTCACTGCCGCTGCGATCTTCACCTCGGGCACAAGCGGAGGGCCGAGGGCGGTTCGGTTGACGTGGTCGAACATCGAAGCCAGTTCGGCGGCATCGGCGAGCCATATCGATCATCGGTCGGACGACCGATGGCTCGCGGTGCTACCTCTCCATCACGTCGGGGGGCTGTCGATACTGTGGCGTTCGGCCCGGCAGGGCTCGGCAGCGGTGCTGGCAGGAAGATTCGACGCTGCGACAGTGGCGGGGCTGCTCGCGGCCGGGGCAGTCACTTTGGGATCCTTCGTGTCGCCGATGTTGGAGCGACTTGCCGACACCGGTCTCGAGCGTGTACCAGGGTTCCGGTTGGGCCTCGTCGGAGGAGGACCGGCCTCTGAACGCGCGCTCTCGGTGGGGGGCATGCGGCTGCTCGCAACCTACGGAATGACGGAGACAGCATCACAGGTGGCGACTGCGGATCCTGCCGAGCCAAGGTCCGATCGTCTCGTCGTCCTCGAGGGAGCGCGAGTGACGATCTCAGGCGACGGGCGCATCGTCGTCGACGGTCCGATGGTTTCGCCCGGCGATCTGGACGCCCCGGACCGGGGTGGTCCACTGCTCACAGGCGATCTCGGGCGCTTCCACGGGAACAGGTTGGAGGTCATGGGCAGGGCAGACGACGTGATCGTGACCGGGGGAGAGAACGTGATGCCTGAGCGAGTCGAGCGCATCGCGGCCACCCTGTCCGGGGCGGGCGAGGTGGCGGTGGTCGGCTTGACGGACGATCGATGGGGGATGATCGTCGCGGCCGCATTCACAGGACCGGCAGAGCCGGATGAGCTGCAAGATGCCCTTCAGGGTCATCTTGCGCCGCATGAGATTCCGCGTCGTTGGGTACGCGTCACGGCGATTCCCAAGCGCGGGATCGGAAAGGTCGACCGACAGGCAGTGGGCGCGCTGTTCGATTGATCACTCGATGCGCGGTGCCCTCCGCTTGTCCTTCTTCTCGCTGAGGGCACGCTTGTCCTCGAGTCGTTTGCGCTTTGAGGCGCGGGTCGGCTTGGTCGGCCGCCGCTTCCTCGGCTGCTTCATCGACTCGGTCAGAAGTTCACGGAGCCGAGCGCGAGCGAGCATCCGGTTGCGGAATTGGGAACGGCTCTCGGCGACAGACACGACGATCGGGTCCGACCCGATCTTCCGGGTGAGTCGTTGATGGATCTCGGGCGGGAACGCCTCGGACGAGGCGAGGTCGAATATCAGGTCGGCCCGGGTGTTCGACCGGTTGGCGTGCTGGCCGCCCGGGCCCCCTGACGTCGAAAACCGCCATTCGAGTTCGGCGGACGGGATCATCCATTCCCCGACCTCGAGGTCGTCGTCCGGTGCCGGGCCAGCCATCCGGTCAGTCCGCGTAGTACTCGTCGCCGAGGTGGGTGATCAGATCTTCGCCCATCCACGAACGGAGTGTGTTCTTCAGCTTCTTCTGCTGGATGAAGATGTCGTGCTCCGGGTACAGGCCGGGGGCCGTCTGCGGGCTCTTGAAGTAGAAGGAGAGCCACTCTTGGATGCCGCTCTTGCCCGCTCGGGAGGCGAGATCGAGGAAAAGCGCCAGGTCCAGGACGAGCGGCGCGGCCAGGATCGAGTCTTTGCACAGGAAGTCGACCTTGATCTGCATCTTGTAGCCGAGCCATCCGAAGATGTCGATGGCGTCCCAGCCTTCCTTGTCGTCGCCGCGCGGCGGGTAGTAGTTGATCCTGACCTTGTGATAGAGGTCGCCGTACAGCTCCGGGTTGATGTCCGGCTGCAGGATCGTCTCGAGAACGCCGAGCTTCGAGACCTCCTTCGACTTGAAGTTCTCCGGCGCGTCCAGTACCTCGCCGTCGCGATTGCCGAGGATGTTCGTGGAGAACCACCCATGGATTCCCAGACTGCGTGTCTTGAGACCCGGGGCGAGGATGGTCTTCATCAATGTCTGGCCGGTCTTGAAGTCCTTCCCGCATATCGGCACCCGCTCACGCATTGCCAGTTCGACCATCGCAGGGAAGTCGACGGTGAGGTTGGGAGCTCCGTTGGCGAACGGCACGCCCGTCGTGAGGGCGGCGTAGGCATACAGCTGTGACGGAGCGATCGCTGGATCGTTGTTGCGGAGTCCCTCCTCGAAGGCGTCGAGTGTCTGGTGGACCTCGGACTGCTCCTGGTACGCCTCGGTCGAACCGCACCACACCATGACGAGACGCTCACAGTCGTTGGCCTGGCGGAACCCCTCGATATCTTCCACGATCCTCTCGACCGCTTCGAGATGGGAGCCGTAGCTGGCGACGTGATCGGTGTTCTCGAGGCGCGTGACCCAGCTCGGATCGAAGATTGCTTTCATCGGCGTGATCAGCCGCATCTCGTCACCGACCGACTCGAGCAGGCTCGCCTCCAACACGCCCGCCCGCATCGCAGCGGAGTAGGCATCCTCGGAGTAGGGGTCCCAGCCGCCGAAGACCAGATCGTCCATCGGGGTGAGTGGAACGAAGTCCCGAACCAGGGGCGAACGGTTCTCGGTCCGCCTGCCGAGCCGGATGTGTCCCATCTGTGTCATCGAGCCGATCGGGAGGGAAATCCCCTTGCGGGTGGCCATCACCCCGGCGATGAGCGTGGTCGCAACCGCCCCCATGCCGGGTAGGAGGACGCCGAGGCGGCCGGTAGCGGGCGGGATGGGGGATGCGGACACTGCTCTGCTCCTGGATCGATGAGGGGACCGGAACGATATACCCGCTCGGCTCCGGCACCGAAAGACGGTGCGGGTACCATCGCCCATGTGACGACAGAAGAAGTAAGGCCAACCGTCGATTTCGCGCTGCTGGCGGACGCCGTTCAGGTCGTGCAGGGCAAGCTCTACGTTCTCGGCGGAGGCTGGGACACCCTGTTCGTCACCGACTTTCCCGCCCGCTATCCGTCGCTTGGTCTGGGCTTGCGGGTGAGAGTCCCGTGGAGCTGGACCGATCAGGTGCTCGTCATCGGGGTCGATCTCCAGGACGAAGACGGAGGACGAGTGCTCCCGACGCCACCCGTCGCCCAGGGTGTCAAGGTGGCGCGGCCACAGGGGATCCCCGAAGGAAGCGACGTCGGTGTCGCCCGGTCGTTCACCTTCAACAACATCTCTTTTCCGGCGGCCGGGGCCTACTCGTTCGTCGTTCTCTTGAACAACGAAGTGGCGACCCGGCTGCGGTTTTCGGTGCGTCCGAGACCATCTTGAGTCCTGTGGCCGAACGGCTGCGGATGTTCCCGCTGGGTACGGTCATCTTCCCGTACAGCGGCGTCCCGCTGAGGGTGTTCGAACCGCGGTACCAGGCCTTGCTCGATGATGTGCTCTCCGAGGAGTGCAGCTTCGGGTCCGTTCTCATAGAGCGCGGTTTCGAAGTCGGGGGCGGGGACGTACGGTCATCGATCGGGACTCGGCTAAGGGTTTTGGCCCACCAGGATCTCTCCGACGGCCATCGGGCGATCGTCGTGGCCGGAGTCGAGCGGATCCGGGTGCTCGAGTGGCTGGAGGACGCACCGCACCCGTGGGCGATGGTGGAGCGGATGGACGACCCGATCGAAGATGTTTCCGATCTCCGCGGCGAGGTGTGCGGACGTCTCGAACGGATGCTGGCGATGGCATCGGAGTTGGGTGCCGATACCGCCGACGTCGACCTCGATGTCGGCGGCGATCCGGTGGCCGTCTCCTATCAGCTCGCGTCGTTGATACCGGTGACACCCCTCGACTCGTACGTTCTGCTCGGAGCCACCGGACCGCGGGAACGGATGCGACGTGCGATCGAGATGCTGGACGACCAGATCGAGCTGATCCGTCTCCAACTCGGGGGATCGTGAGCATCGAGGCCGTCATCTTCGATCTTGGCGGGGTGATCCTCGATTCGCCGCTCGACGCAATCGCCGCCTTCGAACAGCGTCACTCGATCCGCCCTGGGTCGATCAACCGACATGTCCTTGCCTCGGGAAGCGGCGGTGCCTGGGCGCGTCACGAGCGGGGCGAGCTAGGCCACGCGGAGTTCCTCGCGGTGTTTCGCGCCGAGTTCGAGAGCGCCGGAATCGATGTGGACACTGCGGAGTTGATGGCGGATATCGATGCCTCCATTCGAGTCCGACCTGAGATGCTCCAGGCCGTGGACCGGCTCCGGAAGCGAGGGGTCAGGGCGGCGGCGCTGACGAACAACTGGACTCCCTTCGGCCCCGACGGTCTCGCTGCGCACTTCGACGTCGTGGTCGAGTCGGTCGTCGAGGGAACGCGGAAGCCGGAGAGCCGGATCTATGAGATCTGCATCGAACGTCTCGGCGTGGCGCCCGCTGCATGTGTGATGCTGGACGATCTCGGTCCCAACCTGAAGCCCGCCCTGGCGATGGGTATGCGGACGGTGAAGGTCACGTCCGCTGCCCAGGCCCTTGCAGAACTCGAAGCGATCTTTGGGCCTCTCAAGTCCTGAATGGATCCGATCGATACGAGTGTCCTGACCCGGTTTTGACGTTGGACCGACCGTCGGCCAGGATTCACGGGCTCCCCACCGAGGTCTTCGATGATTCGCCGCGCGCTCGCCCTCACCGTCGCCGTCTCCGCTCTGCTTCCCCTGCCTGCCTTGGGCATGCCCGATGCCAACGTGCCTGAGGTCATCGCCGAACAACCCGTCGAACGTCTCCACATGACGTTCCCACAAGATCCGGAGACGACCTGGTTCCTCGACACGTTCGGTGCCGGCCGAGCCGGCCACGTTCACCTCGGTGTGGACCTCCACGCGCCCAAGGGTTCGCCTGTGTTCGCCGTCGCTCCCGGAGTCGTGACCCGCATGTCGATCAGCCCCAGGGCGGGGGCATACATCGTCGTCGATCATGGACCCGGATGGACGTCGTGGTACATGCACCTCGACACCGACGAGCCGGGCACCGACAACGGGCGCGGCGGCTTCGACGCAGCATTTGCCCGCGACGTCGTCCCGGGATCATTCGTCGATGCGGGCCAACTGATCGGATTCGTCGGCGATTCGGGCAACGCCGAACACACCGAGCCGCACACCCATTTCGAACTGCACCGCGACGGCCGGGCGATCGACCCGTACACGATGCTCGTCGAGGCCCACGAAAGGGCTCGCCTCGCCTTCGAGGCGGAGCGGATCGCCGACCTGACGGCCCGCATCATCTGAGCGCGGGAGCCGTCAGATCGTGGCGGCGTCGTCCAATTCCGCAACCCGCGCCGGAATGTCAGGCTCAGAGACACCGACCTTCGCCACTTCAAGTCCGGGGACAGCGATGGCGCCCTCGCCCACCCAGATGACGCGGGTGACCTGCGCATCTCGGACAGCCTCGACCCAGCCGGCGAGGACCGCCCCGGGTGTCCTGGCGAAGGAACGTTCCCGGGCGTCGCTTGCCGCCTCGGTGACGAGCACGGCACTGAAACAGCGAGTGCACGCTCCTCCGACATGAGACGGATCGGAGACGTCGCCCAGGGCAACCTTGACACCTTGTCCGCGTAACTCCTCGGCGACGCCGAGGTCGCTCACAAAGGCTCGTACCTCGCGGTCGGGTTCGATGAGCGCATCGACAATTGCGCGGCCGACTGCGGTGTCGGCTCCGACGACGATCACCGGCACGACGGACTCAGCGCAGCGGAGCCGCGGTCGGGGCGATCGGGGACGGGAGGAAGGTTTCGCCCATCAGATGCCGGTCGACGGCGGCGGCAGCAGCCCTGCCCTCGGCGATCGCCCACACGATGAGCGACTGACCCCTGCCCATGTCGCCGGCGACGAACACGCCATCGACGTTCGTTCGCCACGAGTCATCCCGGTCCACGTTTCCGCGTTGGTTGAGTTCGACGCCGAATTGCTCCAGCATCGTGCTCCGTTCCGGCCCGACGAATCCCATCGCCAGGAGGACGAGGTCGGCGGGGTAATCCTCTTCACTCCCTGGAACCTGCTCGAATGTCGGGCGGCCGTCGATGAACGTCGTCTCGACCCGGTGGGTCTTGAGTGCGGACACGCGACCTGAGCCGTCGTCGACGAATCTCTCCGTGTTGATGGAGAACTCCCGTTCCCCGCCTTCCTCATGGGCAGACGAGATTCGATATTGCAAGGGATACGTCGGCCAAGGCGTCGACGGATCTCGGCTGTCGGGTGGGCGGGGCATGATCTCGAATTGATGGACCGATGCCGCACCCTGTCGGTGGGCGGTACCCAGGCAATCGGCGCCCGTGTCCCCTCCGCCGATGATGATGACGTGCTTGCCTTCCGCCGAAATCGGCGACGACGCAAGGTCGCCCTGTTGGACGCGATTCGCCCAAGGCAGGTATTCCATCGCCTGGTGGACCCCGGCCAGTTCACGGCCGGGGATGGGCAGGTCGCGCGGCGCGGTTGCTCCTCCGGCGAGAACGATCGCATCGAAGTCCGCCTTGAGTTGGTCGGCGGAGATGTCGACGCCTACTTCCACCGAGGTCAAGAGACGCGTGCCCTCCGCTTCCATCTGGGCGATGCGGTGGTCGAGATGGCGTTTCTCCATCTTGAACTCGGGGATGCCGTAGCGCAGGAGTCCACCCACGCGGTCGTCCCGCTCGAAGACCGTGACATCGTGTCCTGCCCGGGTGAGTTGCTGGGCGGCAGCCAGTCCGGCCGGCCCGGAACCGACCACTCCGATCCGGTGACCGGTACGTTCGGAGGGAAGGACCGGAGTCACCCAGCCCTCGTCCCAAGCTCGGTCGATGATCTCGACTTCGACCTGCTTGATGGCGACCGGGTCGTCGTTGATGCCGAGGACGCAGGCCGCCTCGCACGGCGCAGGGCAGAGCCGTCCGGTGAACTCGGGGAAGTTGTTGGTGGCATGGAGGCGGTCGATCGCCTCCCGCCAATGACCCCGGTACACGAGATCGTTCCAGTCCGGTATGAGGTTCCCGAGCGGACAGCCGTTGTTGCAGAACGGGATGCCGCAGTCCATGCACCGCGACGCCTGTGCGACCAGCGCGTCCGCTCCGAAGTCGAGATAGACCTCCTGCCAGTCACCGACGCGAACATCGGCCGGGCGGCGCGTCGGAAGCTCGCGTCCGTGCTTGAGAAAGCCGCGCGGATCAGCCATGAGCGGCCGCCATGATGGCGTCGATGACCGGTTCGCCCCGCTCTTCCGCCCGGCGGGCGGCTTCGAGGACCCGCTTGTAGTCCTTGGGCATGACCTTGACGAACATGGAGAGTGCGGCGGGCCAGTCGGTCAGGAGTCGCTCGGCCACCGCCGAGCCCGTCTCCCGGTGATGGACCTCGACCCGATCGCGGAGGAAGGCGCCATCATCGTCGTTCAGGGGATCGAGGTCGACCATTTCATGGTTGACCTTGGTGTGGAAATCTCTGGTCACGTCGAGCACATAGGCGATACCGCCCGACATCCCGGCAGCGAAGTTCCGTCCGGTCGGGCCGAGGATGACGGCCCTGCCTCCGGTCATGTATTCGCAGCCGTGGTCGCCGACACCCTCGACAACGGCGACCGCGCCTGAGTTCCGCACGCAGAAGCGTTCACCCACGAGCCCGCGGATGAACATCTCGCCGCTCGTGGCGCCGTAGAGGATGACGTTGCCGGCAATGACGTTGTCTTCAGCGACGATTCGAGAGTCGGCTGGCGGGCGGAGGACGAGGCGGCCGCCGGAGAGTCCCTTGCCCACGTAGTCGTTGGCGTCCCCAGTGAGTCGAAGAGTGATCCCCTTCGGGACGAAGGCCCCGAAGCTCATCCCGGCGGATCCCGTGAAGTTGACGGTGATCGTGTCGTCGGCCAGACCCTCCCCGCCTCGGCGCTTCGTGAGGTGGTGCCCCAACAAAGTCCCGACGGTGCGGTTGACGTTTCGGATCGGCAGGTCGAGGGTGACCCTCTCACCGGTTTCGATCGATGCCCCCGCGAGCTGGATCAGGGTCTGGTCGAGCGCCTTCTCCAGTCCGTGGTCCTGTCCCGTCTTCGCCGACCGGGGGGTGTCCGGCCCGAGATCGGGAACGTGGAGAATGGCCGAGAGGTCCAGACCCGTCGTCTTCCAGTTGCTGGCGGCGTCGGACACATCGAGGAGTTCGGCGTGGCCGATCGCCTCTGCGAGAGTTCGGAAACCGAGTTCGGCGAGCAGTTCCCGCACCTCTTGGGCGATGAACTCCATGAAGTTGACGACGTACTCGGCCTTGCCGGAGAACTTCTTTCGCAGCTCGGGATTCTGGGTTGCGACACCGACGGGACAGGTGTCGAGGTGACAGACGCGCATCATGATGCAGCCGGAGACCACGAGGGGAGCGGTGGCGAACCCGTACTCGTCGGCGCCCAGGAGGGCAGCGATCATCACGTCGCGACCCGTCTTGAGCTGGCCGTCGGCTTGGACCACGATTCGGTCGCGAAGCTCGTTGAGGAGCAGGGTCTGCTGTGTCTCGGCCAGCCCGAGTTCCCAGGGGACACCGGCATGCTTGAGCGACGTGAGTGGCGAGGCGCCGGTCCCGCCGTCGTGTCCCGAAATCAGGACGACGTCGGCTTTCGCCTTGGCGACCCCGGCCGCGACTGTCCCGACTCCCATTTCCGCCACCAGCTTGACGTGCACCCTGGCGTCGGGATTGGCGTTCTTCAGGTCGTGGATGAGCTGCTTGAGGTCCTCGATCGAATAGATGTCGTGGTGCGGAGGCGGCGAGATCAGACCAACGCCGGGCGTTGAATATCTGGTCTTGGCGATCCACGGATACACCTTGTTGCCGGGGAGTTGTCCGCCCTCACCGGGCTTGGCGCCCTGCGCCATCTTGATCTGGAGGTCGTCGGCGTTCACCAGGTACTCGGACGTGACCCCGAACCGGCCCGAAGCGACCTGCTTGATCGCCGAGCGGCGCAGGTCACCGTTGGCATCCGGGGTGTAGCGGTCTGCGTCCTCTCCGCCTTCACCCGTGTTCGACTTGCCGCCGATCCGGTTCATGGCGATGGCGAGCGTCTCATGGGCTTCGCGTGAGATCGATCCATACGACATGGCGCCGGTCGAGAACCGCTTGACGATCTCCGAGACCGATTCGACCTCCTCGATCGGCACCGGTGGCCGTTCGCCCGTCTTGAAGCGGAAGAGCCCTCGAAGGGTGGCCAACCGCTCGGTTTGGTCGTCGACGAGCTTGCTGTACTCCTTGAAGATGTCGTAGCGGCCCTCGCGGGTCGAATGCTGGAGCTTGAACACCGTCTCCGGCGCGAAGAGGTGGATTTCGCCTTCCCGACGCCACTGGTACTCGCCGCCGAGGTCGAGATCCCGGTGAGCTCGTTCCGCAGGATTCGGGGCGAACGCCACACGATGGCGGAGTGCCACCTCTTCGGCGACGATGTCGAGACCAATGCCTCCGAGGCGACTCGGTGTTCCCGTGAAGAACCGGTCGATCAGTTCGGCGCCGATACCGACTGCTTCGAAGATCTGTGAACCGATATAGGAGGGGACCGTGGAGATGCCCATCTTGGACATGACCTTGAGGATCCCGTTGCCGGCCGCGTTGATGTAGTTGGCGTGGGCGGTCTCCCGGTCGATCGAGTCGACCTCGTACAGCTGCTGGTCGATCATCGAGTCGATCGTCTCAAACGCCAGGTACGGGTTGATGGCGGCCGCACCGTATCCGAGGAGGAGGCACAGATGGTGCACCTCGCGCGCTTCTCCGGTTTCGACGATCAGCGTGATGCGGGTGCGGTTTTTCGTGCGGATGAGATGGTGGTGGACACCTGCCGTGATCAGCAGGGCGGGTATCGGGGCATGAGCGGCGTCGACTCCTCGATCGGAGAGCACGATCCCCGAGACACCCTGCTCGATGAGGTCATCCACCTGGTCGAAAACCGACTGGATGGCGGACCGCAAGCCCGCTTCGCCGGCGCCGACTTCGAACAGGCAGGGCACGACGGCGGTGAATCCTTCGACTGTCGGAACCTCCTCGAGATGCAAGAGCTGTTCGAGCTGGTCGTTGTCGATGATCGGGCTGTCCAGCTCGATCATGTTCGCTGAGCGCTCTCGCGGCGCGAAGAGGTTCCCCTCGGGTCCGATCATCGTGCGGAGAGCGGTGACCAGTTCTTCGCGGATGGCGTCGAGCGGAGGGTTGGTGACCTGTGCGAAAAGCTGCTTGAAGTAGTCGTACATCAGGCGCGGCCGGGCGGACAGCACCGCCACCGGCGTATCCGAACCCATCGATCCGAGCGCCTCCTTGCCGTCCCGGGCCATCGGCGCCAAGAGCAGTTTGAGCTCCTCGTGGGTGTAGCCGAACGTCTGTTGGCGCGAGAGGAGGGAGGAGGCTTCGCTTCGGTGTGACTCGCGCCGTTCGACGTCGTCGAGGTGCAGAAGTTGTCGGTCGAGCCACTCCCGATAGGGGCGGGCGGAAGCCAATTCGGCTTTGATCTCCTCGTCCCGGACGATCCGACCCTTCGTCGTGTCGACCAGGAACATCCTTCCAGGCTGCAGCCTGCCCTTTTCGATGATCTTGTGTGGCGGGATGTCGATGACTCCGACCTCCGACGCCATGATCACGAGGTCGTCGTCGGTGACCCAATATCGGCTGGGGCGGAGGCCGTTGCGGTCGAGGACGGCGCCGATCACCCGACCGTCAGTGAAGGCGATCGAGGCCGGCCCATCCCACGGCTCCATCAGCGAGGCGTGGTACTGGTAGAACGCTCGCACATCCGGATCCATGTGTTGATGTCGCTCCCACGGCTCGGGGATCATCATCAGCACCGCCTCGGTGATCGGATAGCCGCCCATGTAGAGCAACTCGAGCGCCTCGTCGAAACCGGCGGTGTCCGAGGCACCGGGGGAGCACACCGGGAAGATCCGGGACAGGTCGCCGGGGATCAGGTCCGTTTGGAGAAGCGTTTCGCGGGCGCGCATGAAGTTGCGATTGCCCTGAATGGTGTTGATCTCGCCGTTGTGAGCGACCATGCGGTACGGGTGGGCGAGCGGCCACATGGGGAACGTGTTGGTCGAGAACCGCGAGTGGACGAGAGCCATCGCGCTCTCGACCCGGTCGTCGTGGAGGTCGGGGAAGAATTCGGCGACCTGTCGCGCCGTGAGCATTCCCTTGTACACGAACGTGCGGCACGAGAGGCTCGGGAAGTAGACGCCGTCATGCATCGTCGAGGCCCCGCCGATCGCCTCGTTGACTTCGTCCGGTCCCGCCTGCAGGTGGATCTCATGTTCGATCCGTTTACGTAAGACGTAGGACTGGCGCTCCAAGGCCATGCCGCTCAGAGCCTTGCCGGCGATGAAGATCTGTTTGAAGCGGGGCATCGTCTCGAGCGCCGCCTTGCCGAGGATCGACGGCTCGACCGGGACATCGCGCCACCCGAGCACGTCGAGGCCCTCGTCCTCCACGAGCTCCTCGATCCTTGCCCGGGCGACTCTGGCCTGCTCCCCGTCCTGGGGGAGGAACGCGATACCGGTGGCGTACGTACCTTCCGGGGGGAGTTCGAAGTCGACGACCGCCCGGAAGAACCGGTCAGGGACCTGGATGAGGATGCCCGCACCGTCTCCGGTGAGGGGATCGGCTCCCGTCGCCCCGCGGTGTTCGAGATTGCAGACGGCGTCGATGCCGTGCTGGACGATCTGATGGCTTCTTCGGCCCTTGAGGTCGACGACGAAGTTGACGCCACAGGAGTCGTGCTCGGCCTCCTCCCGGTACAGACCGTGGCGCTGGGCGGCGGCGCGGGCGTCCACACGGCGGGTGTGGTGGGATGCGTCCGTCATGTGCCCCTCCTCGCGGCGTTCGGCATTATGCGCATATGCGCAAGTCAAGATTCTACGTCGAAAGCGCTTGCACCAACCAATCCGCGGGAGCCGAGAACGATCCCTGCGGAATACCGTTCAGGTGTGATGCGCTTTACACTACGTGCATAGTGCAAATTCGACCGCAGAGGTGATCGCCTGATGGCAACCGTCGATATTGATCTCGGTGCATACAAGCTCGGCTGGCACGACTCGGAAGACGAGTACGTGTTCAAGCCCCAGAAGGGTCTGTCCGAAGAGATCATCCGCCAGATGTCGAAGATCAAGGACGAGCCCGACTGGATGCTCGACTTCCGCCTCAAGTCCTACAAGCGGTTCCTCGCCAAGCCTCTTCCGACGTGGGGTGGCGGCGGCGCACTCGAAGACATCGATTTCGACGACATCTACTACTACGTCAAGCCCACCGAAGGTCAGTCCAAAGACTGGGACATGGTTCCCGAGTCGATCAAGGCGACCTATGAGAAGCTGGGCATTCCGGAGGCCGAACGAAAGTACCTCGCCGGAGTCACGGCCCAGTACGAGTCCGAGGTCGTCTACCACCGCAACCGGGAGGACCTCGAAGAACTCGGCGTGCTCTTCTGCGACATGGATACGGCGGTGCGCGAGTACCCGGAGATCGTCCAGGAGTACATGGGAACGATCATCCCGCCCAACGACAACAAGTTCGCCGCGCTCAACTCGGCGGTCTGGTCAGGCGGGTCCTTCATCTACGTCCCGCCCGGCGTGCACCTCGATCAACCGCTCCAGGCCTACTTCCGGATCAACTCCGAGAACATGGGTCAGTTCGAGCGGACGCTCATCATCGTCGACGAAGACGCGTTCTGTCACTACGTCGAAGGGTGCTCTGCTCCGATCTGGACGTCGGACTCGCTGCACTCGGCCGTGGTCGAGATCGTGGTCAAGAAGGGCGGCCGATGCCGCTACACGACCATCCAGAACTGGTCGAACAACGTCTACAACCTCGTCACCAAGCGGGCTGCCGCCTACGAGAACGCCACGATGGAGTGGATCGACGGCAACCTCGGGTCGAAGCTCACGATGAAGTACCCGGCCGTCTGGCTGATGGAGCCGGGCGCGCACGGCGAGGTGCTGTCGATCGCATTCGCCGGTGAGGGCCAGCATCAGGACGCCGGAGCGAAGATGGTCCACGTCGCACCGAACACCACTTCGACGATCGTGTCCAAGTCCATTTCGAAGAACGGTGGACGGGCGGGCTACCGGGGGCTCGTCCGTGTTGAAGAGGGAGCGGTCAATTCCAAGAGCTTCGTCCGTTGCGACGCGCTGATCCTCGACGACCACTCACGTTCGGATACCTATCCGTCCATGGAGATCGAGGAGAACGACGCCGAGATCGGACACGAGGCGACCGTCTCGAAGGTGGGAGACGAGCAGCTCTTCTATCTCCGGAGCCGCGGACTCACCGAGGACCAGGCCACGTCGATGATCGTCGCCGGGTTCATCGAGCCGATCGTGCGTGAACTCCCGATGGAATACGCGGTCGAGATGAACCGCCTGATCGAGCTCAACATGGCCGAAGCCGGCGCCATCGGCTGATCGAGTCAAGCGCGAACCCTGGGTTCGGCACCACCTCTGAGGTGGTGTACGTGCCTCAGTTCGCAGACACCGTCGCTACGCGATCTGAACTCGTGCGCGAAAACCACCGTATAGGTGGTCCTGAACCCTGGGTACGCGACTAGCGGTTGGAGGCGGAGACGGCGAGGCCGAGGACCAGGCCGCCGATGAAGGACCAGAGCCAGCTGAAGCCGCCGCCGGCGTCGAAGATCGGGTCGACGTTGGCGATCCGCATGATCGCGCCGAGCGAGATTCCTCCGATCGCGCCCACCAGGATGGCGCCGATCAGATTGGACCGGAGCGATCCCAAAAGTCCGCCCAGCAGGCCGCCGATCCCTCCGGAGAGGGCAATGAGGAGAACCGCCTGGTTCGTGACGTCGTCGAAGGGCATGGCCAGACAAGCTACCCCGACGAACCCTTCCTACAAGAGTTCTTCGAGATCCACCCCGCATGATGGATGGCGCAGTTTGGCGAGCGCCCTGGTCTCGATGTTCCGCACCCGCTCACGAGTCAGGCCGAGATGTTTGCCCACGGCAGACATCGTCCACGGGTCGTCGCCCGAGAGCCCGAATCGGAGATCGACGATGATCCGCTCCTCGTCGTCGAGGTGTGCGAGAGCTGTCAGCATGTGAGAGCGGCGGTCCGCTTCGGCGGTTTCGAGATACGGGTCGGGAGCCGCGACGTCGACCACGAACTCGTGCAGTTCGGAGTCTCCATCCTCGCCGACCGGACGGTCCAGTGAGACCGTGTCCGTCGGCGCTCGAACGGCGGCTTCCACCTTGTCGATGTCGAGGCCGCTGTATTCGGCGATCTCGTGAAGGGTTGGCGGTCGCCGCAGCGTCTCGAACAGGATCTGTCTGGTGTCGTGGACGGTGCGGACGATGTCCACCATGTGCACGGGGAGCCGGATGGTGCGAGCGGCGTTGCCGAGACCTCGACTGATGGCCTGGCGGATCCACCAGGTGGCGTAGGTCGAGAACTTGAAACCCTTCTTCCAGTCGTACTTCTCGACGGCTCGGATGAGGCCGAGGTTGCCCTCCTGGATGAGATCGAGGAGGTCGAGGCCGCGACCGGCGTAGCGCTTGGCGATCGAGATGACGAGACGCAGGTTGGCGCGGATGAAGGCCATTTTCGCCTCCTCGCCCTGCTCGACGATTCGTTGGAGGCGACGGCGTTCCTCGGCGTCCAGGTCGGGCCCGGTCTCGAGTCGGATGGCTGCCCGGCGGCCGTGCTCCATCGTGCGAGACAGCCGAATCTCGTCTTCCGCGGTCAGGAGCGTGTGGGAGGAGACCTCGTCGAGGTACATGCCGATCGTGTCGGCTGCGGATGCCGAATGGCGGTTGGACACGAGAACCCCCTCTCCGTCCCAGCAGTCGCTGCGTTCACGGTGCGGGATGGTCCCGACACCGGTGGCCAACGTATCACCAGGGTGTGACGGCTGCAATGAAGATTCGCCGAGGTTCGCCTAACTGCCGCAGTTCGTACACTTAGCCGGGCAGTGGCGAAACGCACACATCAACTTCGGGTCCTTCTCGTCATCACCCTCGTCTGGGCGGGGTGGGCGGGCTTCGCCTCGTTCGGACCGGAGACTTCGGCTGCTGTTGCTGTGGTAGACGAGCGCGGCGAGCCGGTTCCGGGAGCGCTGCTCGTGGCCGACGGCTCGGAGAAGGCGACGACCGGTCCCGACGGCGTCGCGACGCTGGACTGGCCGGACGACGGACACCTCATCGTCGAGGCTGATGGCTTCCTGCCACAGCCGGTGACATCCCCCACCGTGGACTCGGCGACAACCGTGCGGCTCATGCCGCACACTCTGCGCGGGATTGTCCAGGATCCCGACGGGCGGCCGGTCGAAGGCGTGTACGTCGAATCCGGTCGAGGGAGCGCGGTGTCTGGTCCCGATGGTTCGTTCTCCGTCCGGCTGGCCGAACCAGGCGAGGTCAGGGTCTGGCGTCCCGCCTGGCACCTCGCAGACTTCGAATGGGATGGCGGTCTCGGCGAACGCACGATCCAGATCGAGCCGCGGGTGGTGAAAGCGGTCCACGTCACCGGCGAAGTGGCCGGCGATCCCGTCCGGTGGAAGGCGATCCTCGATCTGAAGGCAGAGACCGAGTTGAACGGGGTGATGCTGGACCTCAAAGACGAGTACGGCCTCATCTACTACGACACCGCCGTCGGCGTGGCCGAGGAAGCCAACGCCGACTACCCGCTGTACGACCTCGGCGAGATCGTGAGGGACGTCGACGCCCGCGATCTCTACCTGATCGGCCGGATCGTGACATTCCAGGACCCGCAGGCCGCCCAGCGCATACCCGATATCGCGGCGTGGAACACCGCCACGGACGGTCCCTACAACAACAACGGGCAGTGGTTCCTCGATCCGACCGATCCCAAGGCCAGGGGGTATGCCCTCTCGCTCGCGGTCGAGGCATGTCAGCTCGGCGTCGACGAGATCCAGTTCGACTACGTCCGCTACCCCGATGGCCTTCCCGACACCGTCGTCTTCGACGGCGGTTCGGATTCGGAAACGAGGGTCGCCACGATCGAGTCGTTCCTGCTCGAAGCGCGCGAGGTCTTGCATCCGCTCGGATGCGCGGTGGCAGCAGACATCTTCGGTTTCATCACGACGGCGCGCGACGACGGAGGAATTGGCCAGCAGTGGGACGTCCTCGTCGACGCCGTCGACGTCGCCTCGCCGATGCTCTACCCCAGCCACTACTCGGCGGACTGGTATGGCTTTGCCCGTCCGGTCGATCACCCGGGTGAAATGGTGCACCGGGCCCTTCAAGACGGAATCTCCCGGCTGGAGCGGGGCGCCATCATCCGACCGTGGCTGCAGGATTTCGGCTACACGGCCGACCAGGTGAGAGCGCAGACCGAGTCGGCCGAGGCGTTCGGACTCGGCTGGATGCTGTGGAACGCCTTCTCCAATGTGAGCGTCGACGCCCTCGATCCGGGGTGAGCCCCGACCGGCTCCACGCCGAGTTGATCGACTGCCGTCGCTGCGTGCGGCTGGTGGAGTGGCGGGAACGGGTCGCTCGGGAGAAGCGGGCGGCGTTCCGAGACGAGGAATATTGGGCACGACCGGTTCCCGGTTTCGGTGATTCCGATGCCCGGGTGGCCATTGTCGGCCTCGCCCCGGCTGCCCACGGCGCCAACCGCACCGGGCGCATGTTCACCGGAGACCGGTCCGGTGACTGGCTGTTCCGGGCGCTGGATCGGGCAGCCTTCGCCAACCAGCCGGGTTCCACGCACGCCGGCGACGGGCTGGAATTGAGGGGGGTGTTCGTGACCTCGGCCGTCCATTGCGCTCCGCCAGACAACAAGCCCACCACTGGTGAGCGGGCGGCGTGCCTGGAGTGGACGGTTGCCGAAATGAGGGCCTTGGTGAAGCTCGAGGTCGTCGTCGCCTTGGGCGGGTTGGGCTTCGATGCGGTGCTCAGGATGTGTGAGCCGCTCGGGTGGCAGCGTCCGGTGCCGAAACCCAAGTTCGGTCACGGTGTCGAGGTCGCACTCAAGAACGGTCCGCTCGTGATCTGCTCCTATCACCCCAGTCAGCAGAACACGTTTACCGGTCGGCTCACCGAAGAGATGTTCGACGGTGTGTTTGCTCGGGTGCGGCAACTGATCTGATCAACGCGAGGCGATCCGGGCAATGGCCACCGCCGGGAATGTGAGCAGCAGCGGGGCGACTGCCGCCACTCCCGCCTGACCGCCGGCCAATACCGCCAGGGCTGCGGTGAGCACTGTGAACACCGCCGCTTCCCGGACCCTGCGCGGCTCGAGCGGTATCCGGGTCCAATCGCCCTGCGAGAGCACTTGCATTGGCTGGACGACGACGGCCGCACCGATCAATCCGATCACGACGAACCCGAGCGAGATCACGTCGGGGACGGTCCAGTCGCCCAGGCGGTCTCCGAAGGCGGCGCGCAGGGTCACGCCGATCGCCAAGACCGCCCCCCATAGGCCGGCATTCACAGGGGGAGCGCCGGGCAGCGCGACGTCGCGCACCATGGCGAAGGCCAGCAGGATGCCTGCCGCCCATCCCCACGGAGTCTCAGCGAACGCCACTGCGCCAAGCCCGACTGCGGCGTAGTCGGTGGTGCGCGGAGGGAGTCCGGTGGTGCGGGCGACGATGCGGGCGGTGAGCAACGTCAGGAACAACGCGGCCGGAGCGGGAGCGCCGAGGACCAGGGTCGACGCCGGGGCCAACAATGCGGCGATGGTGGCGGCATGGGGTCGGTCCGGATCGAGTTCCCGGGCCAGCATCCACGCTGCCGCCGACCCCAACGCCCCGGCAATGGCCCGGCGGATGTCGGAAGTGTCCAGCCCGTACAGCACCAACGCTGCCCCGAGTGGCGCGAACAGCAGGATTCGGTTGGTGGGGCGACGCAAATCGATGGTCCGCCCGACGTGGGTGATGTCCGAGAGCTTCCGCACGGGACCGAACCCTACGAGGCGCTCACATTGACAGGAAACGGAGCGCGGCAGACACGTACACCTCGGCATGGCGGCCGAGGTCGTCGACCTCGACGTACTCGTCCGCCTGATGGGCGATCCACTTCGCACCTGGGCCGTACACGACGACCGGCAAAGCGGCGTCGCGCCATAGGATCGTGCCGTCGGTGGTTCCCGGCACACCGCCGTACACCGGTTCGGAGCCGGTCACCTCCCGGTGGGCGGCGCTCACTGCCTGGACCAACGGGTGGCCCGGGTCGATCGAAGTCGGGGGACGATCGACCAGGACGGTGGGGGTGATCTCGACTCCGGTGGCGGAGGTGACACGGTCGGCTGCTTCGCCCACCTCCGCCAGCAGGTCAAGATGGTCGACGCCTGGCACCGTGCGCACGTCGAGGGTCAACAACGCCGTCGAAGGGATGACGTTCATCTGGGGGAGTGATCCGGCGGTGACGTGCGTGGGAGTGAGATATGTCAGGCCCAGGGTGGGATGGTCTCCGGGGTGGCGTTGGTAGTCGGCTTCGATCTCGCGGATCTCGGTGATCAGCTCAAGTACTGCGGTGATCGGATTGCGAGCCTGGTGGGGCATGGCACCGTGCGCCATTCGGCCTTCGAAGTCGATCCGTAGCCGAATCGCACCCTTCTGGGTGATGCAGATCTCTCCTGCCTCCGGCTCGCAGACGATCGCCCCGTCGATCCCCCGTGCGTGTCCGCGGCGGACGAAATCGTGCACCCCGATCATCATCTCTTCTTCGTCGCACAGGACCCCGAGGACGATCGTGCCCGGGAACGGTCCGGCCGACTCGATGGCCCGGGCGGCGAACAGCATCGCCGCCAGGCCGCCCTTCATGTCTGCCGAACCCCGACCCCAGATCCGCCCACCCACCAGATCTGCACCGAACGGATGGCGCGACCACTCCTCGGGGTCCCCTGGGGTCACGACATCGGTGTGGCCCTCGAACAGCAGCGTCCGTCCCGGTTGTCCGCCCTCCAGGCGGATGATGCAGTTGGGCCGACCGGGGGCGACCTCCTCGACCACCGGGTCCCATCCCCACGACCGGGCGAGTTCGACCACCGCTGCAACGACCGCCGCCTCACCCTGGCCCGGCTGGTTCACGCTGGGGATGCGAACCAGCCGTCGGGTGAACTCGACCAGGCCGTCCCGGTCGATGGAGGGCTTCACGGGTTGATTGCGAGCTTGGTGACGTCGAGGGACAGGCCGGGCAGGTCGGCCTCGTACCCGGTGACGCCCTGTTCGGTCACCGACAATGCCGGGAGTACGAACAGCCAGTTGTCGGCGGCCACCGCGGTGATCTCCTCCAGGACTGACGCGTAGAGTTCGTTGCGGGTGGCTTCGTCCGGCTCGGCATCGGCCTGCGCGATGATCGACGCCACCTGAGGGCTGTCGTTGCCCCAGTAGTACTCGGGATTTCCGTATTGGAAGACGTCGCGTGGCTCGACGTGGGCGACGATCGACATGTCGTAGTCGTAGTTGGTGAACACGTCTTCCAGCCACACGCCCCACTCGACGTTGGTGATCTCCACGTTGATCCCCACATCGGCGAGTTGGCTGGCGATGATCTCGCCGGAACGGGTGGCGTACGAGACCGGCGGCAGCACCATCCGGAGGGTCACATCCGATACCCCCGCCTCCGCCAGGAGTTCTCGGGCACGGTCCGGGTCGTATGGATAGACATCGGTCAGATCCCGGTACCAGGGGTCGAGCGGGGTGGAGAACGAGCCAATCACGGTGCCGTACCCGGCATATGCCAGGTCGACGACCGCTTGGCGGTCGATGGCGTGGGTGATTGCTTGGCGGACCCGTTCGTCGTCGAGGGGGGCGTTGCGGCCGTTGAGGGACAGAGTGACTTCACCGTTCGTGAGCCCCTGCAGCACCTGAAAGCGGTCGTCGGATTCGAAGGCCGACAGCAGTTCCGGAGCCGAGACCCCTGCGACGATGTCCAGGTCGCCCGCCAGCATCGCATTGTTGAGTGCGTTGGGGTCGTTGATGTAGCGGAATGTCACCGTCTCGAGCAGGGCGGGCGTTCCCCAGTAGTCGGGGTTCCGCTCGATCACGATCGAATCGCCCACCGTCCACGAGGAGAACCGGAACGGTCCGGTGCCCACCGGCTCGTTCTCGATGGTTTCGATCGCCGCTTCGTTGAGGATGATGCCTTGGCCCTGGGTCAGAAAGAAGAGAAGGTTGGCGCTGACCTCATCGACTGTGATTTCAACCGTCGACGCGTCGACTGCGGTGACACCGGTGATCGGAGCCAGAGTCGCCGCGAACGGGTGAGCTGGATCCTTCGTGAGGACGTTGTTGATGGAGAAGACGACATCGTCGGCGTCGAGCGGATCCCCGTTGTGGAATGTCACGCCGTCTCGTAGGGAGAAGATGTAGGTGAGCCCATCGTCGCTCACTTCCCACGACTCGGCGAGGAGGCCGGTGATCGATCCGTCTGCTTCCAGCTTCACCAGACCCTCGTAGACGTTGTAGAGCAGCACTTGGGGAATGGCGGCTGCCGGACTCGACGTCAGATCGAGGGTCGGTGGTTCGAGTTGGAGTCCGATCACGGCATCCGGTTGGGCTGAAGGAGTCTGTTGTCCGCCGTCCGATCCCTTGCAGGCGCCAGCGACCAGGGTCAGCGCCACCACCGCGATAGTCATTCGTCGTGTCACCTTGCGCTCCGTCCTCAGGATCAGGGCATCCTAGAGGTAATGTCACGCACTGACCGTTCCGTCCAGTCGCGGGATCGATGCAACCAGTTGGCGGGTGTACTCGTCCCTTGGAGTCCGGAAGACGTCGTCGGCGGGCCCGGTCTCCACCGCACGTCCCGACTCCATCACGAGCACCCGGTCACAGATGCGGTGGACCACCGAGAGGTCGTGGCTGATGAAGATCATGGTGAGGTCGAACTCCTCTTTCAGCCTGGCGAGCAGGTCGAGGGTCACCGTTTGGACTGACATGTCCAGCGCACTCACCGGCTCGTCGGCCACGAGGATCTTCGGATCCGGGGCGAGGGCACGGGCGATGGCGATGCGCTGGCGCTGCCCCCCCGAGAACTCGTGCGGGTAGCGGTCAGCGGTGTCCACCGGGAGTGACACTGCTTCCAGGAGCTCCCTGACCCGGGTTTCGTGGTCCCCGCCGATCTTCAGAGAGCGAAGCGGCTCGGCCACGATGTCGCCGATCCGGATCCGCGGGTCGAGGCTGCCCATCGGGTCCTGGAACACCATCTGGGCGATGTGGCGAAGGGGTCGCAGATCCTTGGTGGCCGTCAGGTCGATACCGTCCACCGTGATCGACCCGGTGTCTGGTCGATTGAGGCCGATGAGTATGCGGGCGAGGGTGGTCTTTCCCGATCCCGACTCTCCGACGATCCCGAACGTCTCGCCGCGGTGGATGTCGAGACTCACGCCGTCCACCGCCCGGATCACTGGGCCGGGTTCTCCCAGCCGTCGTCGGCGCAGTGTGTAGCTGCGCTTGAGATCGCGAGCGGAGATGATCAACTCCGCCGAAGACGGGGTGTGGGGCTTGGTCGGCATCGCACCGCTCCGGCTCATCGACGGCACCGCCTCGACCAATCGTCGGGTAACCGGGTGGACCGGTGCGTCAAACAGTTGACGGGTGGCGCCCCGGTCGACGATCTTGCCTCCTTCGATGACCAACAGATCGTCAGTGATGCCGGCGACGACGGGCAGGTCGTGGGTGATGAGGAGGAGGGCGGCATCGGTAGCGGCGAGACGGGAACGCAACACCGACAGCACTTGGGCCTGGACGGTCACATCGAGGGCAGTGGTGGGCTCGTCGGCGATCACCAGCGCTGGGCCGCACGCCAGGGCCATCGCGATCATCGCCCGCTGCCGCTGTCCGCCGGACAACTCGTGCGGATAGGCGCGGGCTCTCCGCTCCGGTTGGTCGATTCCGACCGCCTCCAGCAGCGCCACCGCTTCGGCGTCGGCGTCGGAATCCGACATGCCCCGGTGGATGCGGAGCGGCTCGGACACCTGCCGCCCCACCCGCATGACGGCATTCATCGCCGTCATCGGCTCCTGGAAGATCATCGACATCGAGTTGCCCCGATGGACGGTGAGGGCACTATCTGGCCGTCCGACGAGTTGTTCCCCGTCGAGTGTGATCGAGCCGGACACCTCCAGCCCGTCGGGGAGTAGTCCCATGATCGCCAACGCGGTGAGGGTCTTGCCTGATCCCGATTCTCCGATCAGCCCGGTGCGTCCACCCCGATCCATCGCAAAGGAAACGTTGTCGACGAGCGGCTGGCCCGACCGCGTGGCGATCGTCAAGCCCTCCACTGTCAGCAACGTCATGTGCGCCGCACCTCCAGTCGGGGGTCGAGCGCGTCTCGCAGTCCGTCACCCAGCAGGTTGAACCCCAGCACGGTGAAGGCGATCGCCAGTCCGGGCCACACCGCCAGCCGGGGAGACAGTTGGATGAAGGTCTGGGCATCGCGCAGGCTCCGACCCCACGAGGGACGGGGCGGTTGGGCCCCGATCCCCAGGAAGGACAGGGCCGCCTCGGCGAGGATGGCGAGGGCGAAGAGCACCGTCACCTGCACGATCAGCACCGAGGCGATGTTCGGGAGGACGTGGCGAAAGAAGATGTAGGCCTTTCGTCGGCCGTAGGTGCGTGCGGCGGCCACGTAGTCGAGTTCGAACACGCTGAGGGCGGCACCACGGGTGACCCGGGCCACGATCGGGACGTAGGCGATGCCGATGGCGACCATCGCCGGTCCGATCCCGGGAGAGACCGCCGCCACCAACAGGATCGCCAGCAGCACCGGCGGGAATGCGTAGATCACGTCGGAGAGACGCATGATCCCTTCTTCCGTCCATCCGCGGCGGGCGGCGGCGAGTCCACCCAGCGGGATCCCGATCACCACCGCGATGCCGACGGCCAGGATCCCGACGAAGAGGGCGGTCTGGGAGCCGACCATGATCTGGGAGAGGACGTCTCGGCCGAACTGGTCGGTTCCCAACAGGTGCCCGTTCTCGCCGACGCCGAGGAGTCGTTCGGTCGACGAGATCTGCTGCGGGTCGTACGGAGTCCACACGAACGACACCAGAGCAGTGACGATCACCAAAACGACGATGGACGCCCCGACCACCAGGTTGATCCGTTTCCACCTCATCGCCTGGCCACCCGAGGATCGACGAAGCGGTAGGTGAGGTCGACGAGCAGGTTGATCGTCAGAATGAACGCCACGATCACGAAGGCTCCGCCCTGGACGAGCAGCAGGTCTCGGCGGGTGATCGCCTGCAGCAGCATGGATCCGAGCCCTGGGAGGACGAAGACAGTCTCGATCACGACGGTGCCGGCCAGCAGGGCGGCGAACTGGAGGCCGAGAATCGTCAGCACTGGGATGGCGGCGTTGCGCAGCCCGTGACGCCACAGCGCGGCGGAGCGGCTCAGGCCTTTGGCGCGGGCGGTGCGGATGTAGTCCTCTCGCATCGTGTCGAGGACCGCAGAGCGCACGTAGCGGGTGATGATCGCCCCCTGCACGATGGCAAGGGACAGGGCCGGGAGGAACAGCGCTCGCAGGGCTTGCCCGACCGAGTCCCAGCCGGGGAAACCGTTGGCAGGAAACCACCCGCGGCCAACGGCGAAAACGGTGACAAGGATGAGTCCCGCCCAGAACGCCGGGATCGCCAACCCGATCTGGCTGAGGGTGGTCACCACCGTGTCGCCCAGCCGGCGATGACGGGAGGCTGAATACACCCCGGCCGGGAATGCCAGCAGGATCGTCATCGTCATCGCCATCACCGCCAGCGGCATTGTCACCCGCAGGCGGGCGGCGATCTGGGCGGCGATGTCCTGACCGGAGAAGATCGACGTGCCGAGATCGCCGCGAACAACGCCACTGAGCCAGTCGAAGTATTGGATCGGCATCGGTCGGTCGAGGCCGAGTTCGGTGCGCAACGCCGCCACCGATTCCGGCGTCGCCTGCGTGCCGAGCATCACCTGCGCCGGATCTCCCGGAAGGATCGACATCACCGAGAACACGAGTCCCGACGCCACCACCACCGAGAACAGGAAGACCCCGAGCCGGCGAACAAGGTACATATGGCTGGTTGATAGCACCCTGAGCCGGTCAGTCGCTCGCTGCGCTCGCTCGGGCCCCCCTCGACGGTCCACTTCGTGTCCCGTCGGTCCCCCCGGGCGGGGGGACCGATCTGATCGTTTTCCCCCTTGGGGAAGGTGTCGCCCACTGGGCGACGGAAGGGGCAAAGAACCTCCCACACGTGGCTGTCTAAGCTTGGGGCATGGGTGTGATTCTCAATCTGATCTGGCTGGTCGTGGCGGGGATCGAGTTGGCGGTTGCCTACGTCATCGCCGGACTGCTCCTGATGGTCACGATCGTCGGCATCCCGTTCGGTATCCAGGCGTTCAAGTTGGCGGGCTTCGCGTTGTGGCCGTTCGGCAAGGCGGTCGTGCGGACGAAGACCCCCGGCGTGCTCGCCGGGATCGGCAACCTGCTGTGGGTGGTGCTGGCCGGATGGTGGCTGGCGCTGGCGCACATCCTCACCGGGATACTGCTCTGCCTCACGATCATTGGCATCCCGATGGGAATCGCCAGCTTCAAGATGACACGCCTCGCCCTCGCACCGTTCGGACGCGAGGTGGTCGATCGGGCGGGCAAGGACGGGCTACCCGAGGACGCAGTCACTGTTCGCTGAGCGGTTCTAGTCTGACCGTCGTGTCCGGACTCGACGCCTATCGCGCGCTCTTCGACCTGACGGGCAAGCGCGCCATCGTGATTGGCGCCGGGAGCGGCATCGGCCGCGCCGGAGCCCTCGGGCTTGCTGCGCACGGGGCCGAAGTCGTGTGCGCCGATCTCGCTGCGACCGCCGCGGCCGACGTGGCCGCCGAGATCCGTGACGCGGGTGGCTCTTCCACGGCCGAAACGGTTGATGTCGCTGATTCCACCTCGGTCGGCGAGTTCTTCGATCGGGTGGGCGCGCACGATGTCCTGGTCACGACGCCCGCCATCAACGTCCGT
This sequence comes from Acidimicrobiia bacterium, assembly GCA_040902855.1. Classification (GTDB taxonomy): domain Bacteria; phylum Actinomycetota; class Acidimicrobiia; order Spongiisociales; family ZC4RG35; genus DATHWB01. The sequence goes on from JBBDWN010000029.1 coordinate 33,281, forward strand.
AAACGTCTTCTCGACCTGACCGAGGAGGAGTTCCGCCGGGTCGTCTCGGTCAACCTCGAAGGAACGTTCAACGTCGTGACGAGATCGGGACGGATCATGGCGGACGGTGGGGGAGGGTCGATCGTCGTCGTCTCCTCGATCCGGGCCCAGGTCGTGGAACCGGGCCAGGGGGTGTACGCGGCGACGAAGGCCGGCGTGTTGCAGATGATTCGCGCCCTGGCAGCCGAACTCGGCCCCGTCGGAGTCCGCGCCAATGCGCTGGCGCCGGGGGTCGTGGAGACCCCGCTCACCCAACAGATCAAGAACGACCCTGACTGGTACGAGGCGTATGCCCAGAAGGGTGCCCTCGGGCGTTGGGCACAACCGATCGAGATGGCGGGCCCGATCGTCTATCTCGCCTCCGACGCGGCGTCGTTCGTGACGGCGTCGCTGCTCGTCGTCGACGGCGGGTGGCTGGCGATCGACGGCCGCTTCACCCCGCCGCTGTGAACACGACGATCACCGCCATCCCGGGGATCGAGGTCGGACATTGGACCGACGCCGAGGCGATGACCGGATGCACCGTCGTGGTCTTGCCGGAGCCGAACGTCGTCACTGCCGAGACCCGCGGCGCCGCCCCCGGCTCACGGGAGACCGCCTTGTTGGAGCCGGGCATGGCGGTCGAGCAGTGCCACGCCATCCTCCTCACCGGAGGAAGCGCGTTCGGACTTGCTGCGGCCGACGGCGTGATGCGTGAGTTGGCGTCAGATGGTCGGGGTCATCTGACACCCGCCGGTCCGGTGCCGATCGTTCCTGCCGCGGTCATCTTCGATCTGATGGTCGGTGACGGCTCGGTCCGACCCGGTCCGGACGCTGGTGCCTCCGCCTTTCGCGCCAGGTCCGTGGCGCCGGTGCCGTTGGGTGCCGTCGGGGCGGGTGCCGGGGCGACGGTGGCGAAATGGCGCAATGCGACGATGGCGGCCGGGATCGGATCGGCCATTGCGACTCGGGCCGGAGCCACCGTCGGAGCGCTCGTCGTCCTCAACGCCATCGGCGATGTCTTCACACTCGAGGGCGAGCCGCTGACCGGCGGACCTCACGTATCGGCGGCTCCTGCCTTCGAGCCGGAGTGGGGCCAGAACACGACCCTCGTGGTCGTTGCGACCGACGCCCGGTTCAACCGATCCGACCTCACCCGCCTCGCCGTCCGCGGTCAGGACGCGCTCGCAGCGTGCATCCGACCCGCTCATACCCGCTTCGACGGCGACACCTGCTTCGCGGTGAGTTGCGGGTCGGTCGAGGTGCCACGTCACATTGTCGCCGAGGCGGCCTTCGAAGCGGTCGGCCGGGCGATCGAATCGGCGGTGCGCTCGGTCGCGACGTGAGCGCCACGGTCCGGACTGCTCCTTGGACGCATGTAGACGAAACGTCTACACGCCCGTACGGTGGATCCCATGACAGCAACCACCACGACGATCCGTGTCGATCGCGAGACGCACGCCAGGCTTCTCGAACTGAGTCGAGTGTCAGGGCGGCCTCTCATCGAGACGGTGAAATCAGCGGCGGAAGCGCTCGAACGGCAGGCCTTTGTCACGCGGGTGCGGGCCGAGTTCGAGGCGATGTCGGACGAAGAGATGGCGTCGTATCGGGCGGAGATCGACAGCCTTACGGTCTCCGATGGCATCGATAGATGAGATCTGGACCGTCGATTTCGGCGACCCACGCCCATCCGAGCCGGCGTTTGAACGACCTGCGGTCGTCGTCGGTCCACCGGATGACTTCGGTCCCCGATTTCCGGTCCTTCTCGTCGTGCCCTTCACCAGCACCGATCGGGGTCTGACCCTCCACGTTGGGGTACGGCCCACTCGGGACAACGGACTTCGTTTCCAGAGTTACGCCCAGCCAGAGTTGCTGAGGTCGGTCAACCGCCATCGACTGAGTGCCCGACTGGGCGTTCTGGATCCTGTATCCAGCGAACGCATTCGTCGGGCCATCAGGGTCCTGCTTGGTTTGTGATTGCTTCGCGAGACAGACCAACTCATAGCCAGGTGTCGTTCGACCGGTCCCGGGTCAGATAACTCCACCGTCGGCAGCCGAAGGCGTGGAACCAGGCTTCGGGAGCGGGACCGTTGGGGTTGGACTTCATGTACACACGGTCGACGTCTCTGGCGTCCGGATCGGTGATGTCGTCGGGAACCTGTGGCACCTCGCCGTATCCGAACTCCTCCACCGAGCGGAGACCGCAGAACGAGCACGGGATCTGCAGCGCCATCAGTGTGTCCCCGCCGAACCGGCGTCGGCCATGATCCGATCGTTGGCGAACCGGTCGTAGCTGAACGGAGCGATGAGTGCCGGGGTCTCGCCGGTGGCGATGAGGGCCGCCATCTGCTCCCCGCCCACCGGGATGGCCTTGAATCCCCAGGTTCCCCATCCGGTCGTGACGAGGAAACCTTCGATCGGGGTCTTTCCCATGATCGGGGAAGCATCCGGCGAGATGTCGCACACGCCCGCCCACTGCCGAAGGATCCGCAGGTCGGCCATGAACGGGAGCATGGCCACTGCCTTCGCCGAACAGCTCTGCAGGAATTCGAAGGTGGATCCGTAGGAGTAGCCCGGGGCCCTTTCGTACTCGGCGCCCATCAGCATCTCGCCGCGCGGCGTCTGGCTGACGTAGAACGGAAAGTCGACGGAGCCGACGATCATCGGGAAGCTGTTCTCGTAGTGGTTGGTCACGTAGGCCTGGAGAGGATGACTGCGGATCGGCATGCGGAGCCCCACCATGTCGGCGATCTGGCTGACGTGACCGCCGACGGCGCTGAGGACGGTCGAGGTCGCGATCTCGCCGCGATCGGTCATGACGCCGGCGACCCGGTCGCCGGCGATCTTGATTCCGGTGACGGTCGTGCGAGGGATCACGTCGACTCCTGCATCCACCGCACCTTCGGCCAACAGCCACACCACTCGGTCGTGGCGGGCCGTTGCTCCGCGCAGGTGGTAGGACGCGCCGAGGATCGGATAGCCGCTCCCGGCGACGGTGAGGTCGAGTTCCGGCACCAGCTCCTTCAGTTCCTCCGGCTCCAAGAACACCGTCTCCGCACCGGCCGCGGTGTTCATCAGGGCCCGCTTCTTCTCTCCGCGGACGGTTCCCTCGCTGTGCACCGTCCAGATCAGACCCTTCTCCTGATGCATGACCCACCGACCCGAATCGTCCTCCAGGCGCTGGTAGAGATCGAGACTCCTTTGATAGAACCGGATGGCCTCGGGGATCCCGTAGTTGGCACGAATCACCGTGGTGTTGCGCCCGGAGTTGCCGCTTCCGATGTAGCCGCGTTCGATGACTGCCACGTCGGTGATGCCGTGCTCTCGTGCCAGCCAATAGGCGGTCGAGAGCCCGTGCCCGCCCCCACCGATGATGACGACGTCGTACCGCGACTTCGGCTCCGCCCATCTGAGTCTGACTCGGCGTTCGACGAACTCGTTCACAGCCGCTCCTCCAGGTCGCGGGCGAGGGAAGTCCGACCGATGACAAGTGCCCGATCCCCGTTCACCCAGATCTTGATCGGGAGCCCGGCGACCATGCCCTGGGTGAAATACGAGACGAGATTTGGAAGCTCCCACTCGGCTTCCCTCCGGCACCATTCCTCCAGACGGTCTCGCGACATCTCGACACCCACGAAGCCATCGTCTGGGACGGTGATCGCCGCCTCGTCGTCCACGACCACGTCGGTGGCGTCGAGGATGATCGCCTCGTCCGGAGCGATCTGAAGGACGACACCGTCCGACGAGATCGATGCGATGGCGGCGGGGGCGGCCACGACGCGGATGACATCGAGCATCTCAGGCGCGAGCACGGGCGCCCTCCGGATCGTAGAAAGGGGTTGGGACATGGCGGGCCGTCCGGTCGCCGACGGTCACTTCATCGGGAATTTCTCGCTCGACCAGGTCGACCCACGCCAGCATGACCGACGTTTCGAGCACCGGTGACCATGCCGCCGAAGTCACGTATCCGACGATCCGGCCTTGGCGGAAGATGGGTGTCCCGTCGATCGGCGGCGTGCCGTCGATCTGGAGACCGACCAGCAGCTTCCGGAGCGGGATCCGGTCGGTTCGCGTCAACGCCGCCCGGCCGACGAAGTCCCCCTTGTCCATCTTCACGGCCCAGTCCATCCGGAGCCGGCGCGGGGTGCTGTCCGGTTCGGTGTCCATGCCGATGATGATGTGGCCCTTCTCCAGCCGGAGGGTTTGGAGGGTCTGCAGTCCGTGCGGAGCGATCCCCAGGTCGGCTCCGAGTTCCATGAGCCGATTCCACAGGTCCACAGAGTGGCGGAGGGGATGGTGGAGTTCATACGAGGTCTCGCCTGTGAAGCTCAGCCGATACACGTGACAGGGGACGCCACCGACGCTCCGCTGCCCGTGCTGCATGAACCTCATCGGTTCGTCGAGCCCGGCCCGTTCGAGGAGTTCTGTGGCGCGGGGGCCGGTCACGTTGATCGCCCCGAGCGAGGGGGTCCGGTCCATCACCCTGACGTCTGCGCCGAAGCCGTGTGCCCAATCGCGCACCCACGCCTCGGCGTGGGAGGCGCCACCCGAGGTAAACGTCAGGTTGAAAGTCGTCTCGTCGACCCGCGAGATCAGGCCGTCGTCCATCAACCCGCCGGTTTCTGCGAGAAGGAGCGCATACCGCGAACGTCCGGGTTGGATGTCTGCGACCCGGCACGGGTAGAGCCTTTCGAGGAATTCGACCGCATCGGGGCCGCGGACGACCAGTTTCCCGAGCGTGCTGACATCGCCCAGGGACACCGCCTCCCGCACGGCCCAATACTCCCTGTCGGTGTCCGGATACACCCAGGGGCGGAACCAGCCGCCGATGCGGTCCATTCGGGCCCCGAGCTGGCGGTGCACCGCGTCGAGCGCTGTCCGGTGGATCGGCGGCAGCCGGAAACCGGCGGCTGCTTCGCCGATGGTCAGCTGGCGGGCGAGCGGACGAGCCGTGAACGTCGGCCTGAGTTCGCCGCCGCGTGACTGGACATACGAACGGAGATACGGAGTGCAGACGACGCCCTGGCAGGTTCCGGTGCCGGCAAGCGTCGCCCGCTTGAGCAGTTCGATCTCGTCGAAGCCGCGGTCCCACACGTAGTCGAGATCCTCGACGGTGACACCCGAGCAGGGACAGAGCGTGCCGGTGGGCGGGCAGGCCGGGATCGTTCCCGGCGCCGATGCGTCACCGATCACCCGGACAGATCCGTCGTCGACCATTCGCGCCAGGAGGTCGCGGGGGTAGCTCCCAAGATCGACCGCCACAGTGTCGCATGGGAGGAGGCGTTCTTCGTCGCCGACTTCGACGACAACTGCGGAGACATGGGCGTCGCCTTCGATCCGGACGAGGGCTCCTTCCACCACATCGCATTCGACACCCTCCGGAGCGGACCCGATCCCGATCACCCGTCCCAGATCAACGCCCGCAGTCGCCAGCTCGGCGGCCGCACGCGGAGTGAGGACGCCCGACAGATCGGCGCCGGGCACCACCGGGTGGATCTCGGCTGCCCCGGTGGCGACGACGACTTCACTGCAGTGCAGCCGGACGATCTCCTCGCCGATCCTCGCAATGACCACGGGTCCCCGGTACACGGCGAGCGCTTCGGACCCTTCGCGTGCTTCCAGAATGACCACCGAGCGACCGGAAGCTTCCAGGCGGGCCGCCTCGCCTCTTCCGCTCTCTCCACCGCCGATCACGACGACGTCTGTGTGCCGGTTGCTCCGTGGAGTCTCGGAATGGTCTCGCGCCTGGGGGAGAGGCGGGTAGACGTGCACGGGCGTCGTCGTCACATCCATCCCCACCGTCGCCGCCGTCTGGCACATGCGTCGATGGGGCTGGTCGTCGATCGTGGCGAGACAGTTCGGGCAATCTCCGGCGTTGCACAGGCACCCGGGCGGGAGTGTGCCTGACCGGGCGAGGGCGACCAGCACGGAGTCGCCTTCGGCGTAGTCCACGGACGATCCGTCCACTTGCAACTGTCCGGACCGCGCCACGCCGATCAGGTCGTCGCCTGCAGGCGACCCAACTCGGCGACGGGGATGTGACAACGAATCTCGTAACCGCTCTCGGCTTCGACGAGCGGAGGCTCAACCGTCTCGCAGATCTCGCCGATCTTGCGGTGGCACCGGGTCTGGAAGACACAGCCCGGAGGCGGTTGGGACGCCGAAGGAATCTCACCCTGGAGTCGGATGCGGCGACCGTCGTCGTGCTCGGGCGAAGCGGACAAGAGCGCCTCGGTGTACGGGTGGTACGGGCCGGAGAAGATCCGCTTCGAAGTGCCGACCTCCATGATCCGACCGAGATAGAGGACCGCCACCCGGTCTGCCACGTATTGGACGACAGACAGGTCGTGGCTGATGAAGAGGTAGGACACTCGTTCGTTGTGCTGGAGTTCGGACAGGAGGTTCAGGATTGCGGCCTGCACGGACACGTCGAGTGCAGACGTCGGCTCGTCGCACACCACCACCATCGGCGACCCGGCGAATGCCCGGGCGATGGCGACACGTTGTTTGAGGCCACCGGAGAGCTGCCGTGGCTTCACCGACAGCAGTTGAGTCCCGACTCGCACCGATGCCATCAGCTCGTCCACGCGTATCTTGACGTTGGCACCCGGTTTGAGGATCTCGACTGCCCTGCCGATGATCCGGCGGATCGAATGTCGTCGGTTCAGTGCCGAGTCCGGGTTCTGGAAGACCATTTGGAGGGCGTGGAACTGGGCGTCGTCTCTGTCCGCGACCGCCGGCGGGACCTCGACGCCGTCGAGGGTGATCATCGTTCCCTCGTCGGGAACGTGAATACCCAGGATGATCTTGGCGAGAGTGCTCTTGCCGGATCCGGACTCTCCGACGAGCGCCAGCGTCTCGCCTTGTTTGATGTCGAGGTTCACGTCGACCAGGGCGTGCACGGGTCTGCCGTCCTGGTGGAAGGTCTTCGACGCGCCCCGAATCGACAACAGCACGTCACCCGGGGCGACCGCGGTCGATTCCACGGGTTCGTTGCGCGGGAGATCCGGTGCGAGTTCGTGGAAGTGACACCGGGAGAACCTGCCCGGGCCGACCTCCAGGAGATCGGGTTCTTCCGTGCGGCAGATGTCCTGGACGATCGCGCAGCGATCGACGTACACACAACCTGGCAGCTCGGCACCGAGCGGAGGGAGAAATCCGGGGATCGTGTCGAGCGTTTGCCTGCCTTGGGTTCCCGCGCTCCCAGGAAGGCATCGCAGAAGCCCAACGGTATACGGATGGCGCGGTTCGGTGAAGATCTGTTCGGTGGGCCCGTACGCCACCATCCGGCCCGCATACAGCACACCGGTGACGTCGCACATCTTGCGGATGACCGCCAGGGAATGGGAGATGAACAGGACCGATGTTCCCACCTCGTCCCGCAGGCTCGTGACCAGATCCAGTACCTCGGCTTCGACCGTGGCATCCAACCCGGTGGTCGGTTCGTCCAGGATCAGCAGCTCGGGTCGAGAGGCGATCGCCATCGCGATCACGACGCGCTGCAACATTCCGCCCGACATTTGGTGGGGGTAACGGCGCATCACCGATTCGGGATCGGCGATTTTGACTTGCTGGAGGACAGCGAGTGTGAGGTCTGCCACCATGTCGGCTGGCTCATCGAGCAACTCGAAAACCTCTTCGACCTGGCGCCCGATGCGAATCGACGGGTTGAGCGACGTCATCGGGTCCTGGTACACCATCGACAGGCGGTGGACTCGCAGTTGGCGCAGTTCGCGATCGCTCAAGTCGGTGATGTCCCGGCCGCCCATGCGGATCGTGCCCCCGGTGATGCGGCCGTTGCGCGGCAGGTAGTGCATCAGGGCCATGGCGATCGTCGACTTGCCGCAGCCCGACTCTCCCACCAACCCGAATGTCTTGCCGCGGGGAATGTCGAAGCTGACGCCCCGGATCGCCTCCTTCCACTCGTTCCCGACGCGGTACTCCATGCGGAGGTCCTCGACAGAGAGGACTGCGTCGACGGTCTGTGTATCGGTCATGCGGCTCTCATGTCTCGAAGATCTGGGCGATGGCGTCCGCCAGCAGATTCACGCCCACCACCAACGACGCGATGGCGAGGGCGGGGAACAGTGTCGGCCACCACACGTTGCCACTCAGGAACACGTAGTGATCGGAGATGGACTGGCCCCAGTCCGGGATCGACGGGTCACCGCCGAATCCCAGGAAGGACAGGGCGAGGGTCGTGAAGATGGCATAACCGAGCCGGACCGTGAACTCGACGACGATCGGTCCCATCACGTTCGGAAGGATCTCGATGAACATGATGTGGAGCGGACCTTCGCCGCGCAGTTTGGCGGCGGTCACATAGTCGAGCCGGGCCTCGGCCAGCGTGGAGGCGCGCACGGTGCGGGCGATGATCGGGGTGAAGACCAGACCGATCACCAGGATGATGCCGATGGTGGTGGGTCCGAGTGCGGCCAGGACGAGCATGGCCGTGATGATCAGCGGGATCGAGAGGAACGCGTCGAGGATGCGCGAGGTGATCTCGTCCACCCATCCGCCGAAGTAGCCGGTGGTGAGCCCGAGTGCGGTGCCGGCGACTGTCCCGATCAGCGTGGCGAGCGGTGCGATGATCAGAACCTGTCTGGCACCGGCGAGGAGTCGGCTGAACACGTCACGGCCGAGCGAGTCGGTTCCCATGAGATGCTCGGATGACGGGGGGGCCAGACGGTTCAGAATGTCGGTCGGGGTTCCTTGCGGCTCGTACGGCGTGACGAAGTCCCCGAATATCGCGAAGACGATCCAGACGAGGGTCATCGTCCCGCCGACCCAGAACGTGAGCGATCGGGCGAGTTGGGCCCGACGCTGGGAGCGCGAGACGCTGGCGATCGTCATGCTTCGGCTCCGAGACGCACCCGCGGGTTGAGGACGCCGTACAGCGTGTCCGCGATCAGGGTGGAGAGCTGATAGATCACGCCGATGACCAACACGCCGCCGGCCAGTAGTGGGAAGTCGGCTTTCTGGGCGGCGTCGAAGATGAGTCGCCCCACCCCCTGGTAGTTGAAGAGCACCTCGACGGCCACCAATCCGCCGAAGAGATACCCAACCTGGGTCGCCACGACTGCGATCGTGGGCAGCAGCGCGTTCCGGAGGACGTGGCGACGGATCACCGTCCGGCGGGGGAGTCCCTTGAGGATGGCGGTTCGCGTGTAGTCGGCGTCGAGCGCGTCGATCATCCCTGCCCGCGTGATGCGGGCGATATACCCGAACAGAACGAGAACCAGCGGTATGGCGGGGAGGATCAGGAATCGGATCTGTTGGAAGACTCCGGATCCGGATGGCGCCTGCGCCCCGCCAGGCAGCCAGCCGAGGGTGATGGCGAAGACGACGATGACGACGATCCCGGACACGAACTCCGGGATGACGGTGGCGGAGAGTCCGAAAACCGTGATCGATCGATCGGTGAAGGAGCCCCGTTTCAGAGCAGCCAGGATTCCGGCGAAGATCGACAGCGGCACGACGATCACGAAGGCGAGAATCGCCAGCTTGGCCGAGTTGGCGAGCGCCGTACCGAGCATTTCGGTCACGGGGCGGGCGAAGGACACCGAGTTGCCGAGATCGCCTGTGAGCAGGTTTCCGATGTAGTCGAAGTATTGGGTCAGGAGCGGTCGGTCGGTCCCGAGGCGAGCGTTGAGGAGGTCGACCGACTCTTGGGTGGCGAAGGGGCCGAGAATGCGACGGCCGACGTCACCCGGGAGCAGGTTGGTGCCGATGAACACCAGCACACTGAGAAGCCAGAGACTTACGAGGGCCAGGCCGAGGCGTCTGATGATGAATCGGAGCATGTCAGCTGCTACTGGACCCGGGCGCCTTCATGGCTGCCCGGGTCCCATGAGCTTCGACTCTCAGCCGCCGAGCACGAGTTCTGTGATGATCACGTGGCCCATGCCGGTCGTCTCCAGTCCGACGGTGTTCGGTCGGGTCGCCGAGATGTTCCCGAGGAAGTACGGGATGATCATCGGGACTTCGTCTGCGAGCAGCGCCTGGATTTCGCCGGCGAGTTCCCGTTGGGCGTCCTCGTCGGGTTCGGCCACGAAGGCGTCGACCAGTGCGTCGTACTCGGCATTGTTGAACTTGGCCGAGTTCCACGTGCCGTCGCTCTTGAGCGGTGCTCCCAAATACACGTTGGGGACACCGCGGTGGCCGTAGTTGGTGATTCCGAGCGTCGAGTCGAGCCAATAGGCGTCGTAGTACGTGCCCGCATCGTCGATCTGCAGGTTGATGGTGAGCCCGATCTGGGCACCGGCTCCCTGGATCAGTTGGGCGAGAAGTTCGAGTTCGGCGAACTGGAGCGTGTTGAGCGTGACTTCCGCCCCGCGCACCCCGGCCTCGTCGATGAGCGCGTTGGCGGTTGCGAGATCCTCTTCCTTCTGGGCGACCGCGTCGGGATTGAACACTGCGAAGAAGGGAGCGATCGGATGGTCATTGGCGAGATCTCC
>JBBDWN010000030.1:0-1129 GCA_040902855.1 Acidimicrobiia bacterium
CTGCCACCCGCTTCTGTGCAATTGATGTCATTTCGTTCTCCCCTGGCCTGTTGGCCTGTTTTGGTCGGGGAGAGGGTCGGTCTCACCACTGGCTCGCCTCGATACATAGGTGACCGTGTTCGTATCGAGGGTCGATGCCCCCCTGTGCTCATTTTCGACCACTGAAAGTGGTCCGCTTGCGATGCCCCTCGGCCGAAAATATTTCGGCCGCCAGCAGAGGGTTACCCGCGAGTGAGTGGCCGTAAACGGAAATTGGCGCGTCTTCGAACTTCGCCGCAGTCCGACTGGTCCGCAATGGGCCAGGTCGGCCCACACGGAAGGATCAGGCGGAACGTTCCTGGGGTTCGGTGTCCACCGGACGGGGTACCAGCGTCGGATTGATGCGGGACATGACCACGTCGTCGTCGACGACGACCCGGGTCACATCGTCCTGAGACGGTACGTCGAACATGGTGTTCAACAGCACCTCTTCGAGAATCGCCCGCAGGCCCCGGGCTCCCGTCCCCCGCTTGATCGCCGAATCGGCGATGGCGTCGAGGGCGGTATCGGTGAACACGAGTTCCACCCCGTCCATCTCGAGCATCCGGGCGTACTGGCGGGTGAGCGCGTTGCGCGGCTCGGTGAGGATCTGCTTGAGGGCGTCACGGTCGAGGTCTTCGACGGTGGTGATGACCGGCAGCCGACCGATGAACTCGGGGATCAGCCCGTACTTCATCAGATCCTCCGGCATCACCTGAGCGAGGGTCTCCGAAACTCTCGTCTCCTTGCGAGACCGAACGTCAGCGCCGAACCCGACCTGCTTGGCGCCGATCCGATGGCCGATGATGTCCTCCATTCCCGCGAAGGCGCCCCCGCAGATGAACAACACGTTGGCGGTGTCGATCTGGATGAACTCCTGGTGGGGATGCTTGCGTCCGCCCTGCGGGGGGACCGACGCAACCGTGCCCTCCAGGATCTTCAACAGCGCCTGCTGGACTCCTTCACCGGAGACGTCCCGGGTGATCGAAGGGTTCTCGGCCTTCCGAGCCACCTTGTCGATCTCGTCGATGTAGACGATTCCCTGCTCGGCCCGCTTGACGTCGTAGTCGGCGGCCTGGATCAGCTTGAGGAGGATGTTCTCGACGTCCTC
>JBBDWN010000031.1:0-6910 GCA_040902855.1 Acidimicrobiia bacterium
ATGGGCCATGAGGGAATGCGGGCGTCGCTGGTATCCCGCGAGGTGATCGCCGACTCGGTGGAACTCGTCATGCACGGCGAGCGGTTCGACGCGATGGTGACGATCGCAGGCTGTGACAAGTCGCTCCCCGGAATGCTGATGGCGGCGGCCCGGACGAATCTGCCGTCCGTGTTCCTCTACGGCGGGGCATCGCTGCCGGGTCGCTATCGGGGTCGTGACATCGACATCGTCGACGTGTTCGAAGGCATCGGGGCGCTGTCAGAAGGTCGGATCTCTGAAGAGGACATGGCGGAAATCGAGCGCAGCGCCTGTCCCGGCGCCGGATCGTGTGCGGGGATGTTCACTGCCAACACGATGGCGTCGGTCGGAGAGGCGATCGGCATGTCGCTTCCCGGTTCGGCCTCGGTCCCGGCGGTCGATCCGCGTCTGAGAGATTTCGCCGTTCGGTCGGGTGAAGCGGTGATGCGTCTTCTCACAGACAACCTCCGTCCGCGCCAGATCATGACGCGGCCCGCATTCGAGAACGCCATCACCACGGTCATGGCGCTCGGCGGTTCGACCAACGCCGTGCTGCACCTGATGGCAATGGCCCACGAGGCCGAGGTGCAGCTCACCCTCGAAGACTTCGACCGGATCAGTCGTCGCACACCGCACATCGGCGACCTTCGGCCATTCGGGAAGTACCACATGGTGGGCCTCGACCGGATCGGCGGGGTTCCTGTCGTCTTGAAGGCGCTGCTGGACGAGGGGCTGATCCATGGAGATCTGCCCACTGTGACCGGCAAGACGATGGCCGAGAACCTGGCAGACGTCGAGGTGCCGACCGATCAGGACGTGATCCGTCCGCTCAGTCAGCCGCTCGCCGCCGAAGGCGGGATCGCCATCCTGCGCGGCTCGCTCGCCCCAGACGGCGCGGTCGTGAAGATGGCCGGGATCGAATTGGACGTCTTCGAAGGCCCGGCGCGTGTCTTCGAAGGGGAGCAGGCCGCGCTCGAAGCCCTCTTCAGTCACCGCATCCAAAAGGGCGACATCGTCGTCATCCGCACCGAAGGACCCAAGGGCGGTCCGGGAATGCGGGAGATGCTGCAGATCACTGCCGCCATCAAGGGTGCCGGTCTCGGTAAGGACGTACTTCTCATCACCGACGGGCGTTTCTCGGGTGGAACGACGGGCCTGTGCATCGGTCACGTCGCCCCGGAATCCGAGGTCGGCGGACCGATGGGTCTCGTCGAGGAGGGTGACCGGATCCGGGTGGAGCTGTCGACCCGTCGACTCGACGTGTTGGTGTCCGAGGACGTTCTGGCTGAGAGGCGGGCGAACTGGAAGCCGCAGCCACCTCGCTACACCTCCGGTGTTCTCGCCAAGTACGCCCGTCTGGTCGGGTCCGCCGAGCATGGCGCGGTCACGAACGCGTGATCAAGGTCTACGCGATCGTCCTCGTCGTCGGGGTCGTGGCACTGATCGCCTGGATCTTCATGACGGTGCTGGCCGGAAATCTCCAACGACCGACAGCCGATCCCGAGGCCCGCTTCGGCGTCCCCGGACGTCGCGTGGTGGCGATCGCGGTCGGCTTCGGGATGGCAGGGATGTCGGCCGAGTATTCGCCGCTGGATATCGGATGGCCGTTGGCACTTGTGCTTGCGGTAATCGGAGCATCCGCTGCGGCGTGGTACGCCGGTCGAGTCGGGATCGAATCCGAGGAGTCTTCCTGACGTGCTGATCGTCTCGGACGTCCACGGCGCGTTCGAGCCGCTGGCAGCACTCGCCCGTGGGCCAGAGACCCTGGTGGTGCTTGGCGACTTCCTGAACCTGATGGACTACCGCACCGGGGACGGGATCACGTCCGACATCCTGGGACGCGGGGTGGCGATGCGGATTGCGGCCGCCCGAGCTGCTGGCGACTTCGGGGGGATGCGGTCGATTTGGGCGGAGGAGATCGGATCCGACCACGAAGGCTTCCGGGAACAATTCGAGGCTCGTGCCGTCGGCCAATACGTCGAGATGCGGGCGGCACTGGAAGGAACGTCGGGTTTTGCGACGTTCGGAAACGTCGACCGACCCAACCAGCTGCGCGATCACCTTCCCGCCGGGTGGCGTTTCGTGGACGGGGAAGTGCTGGAGCTCGAAGGGTGGCGCCTTGGCATCGTGGGTGGTGGGATCTCGACTCCTCTGCATGCGAGCGGTGAGGTGACAGACGAGGAGATGGCCGAAAAGCTCGAGAGGATCGGTCCGGTCGATGTCCTCTGTTCCCACCTTCCCGCGGCGGTGCGGGCGATGCACCTCGACGTCGTCACAGGACGCCCGGAACGCGCTTCCCAGCCGATTCTCGACTATCTCCGAGCGCATCAGCCGGTGTTCCATTTCTACGGTGACGTCCACCAGCCGCAGGCGTCGACGTGGCGGCTCGGACGGACCCGATGCCGAAACGTCGGCTATTTCCGGGCGACGCAGAGACCGGTGAGGCTCGAACCCAAATCCGGTTGAGCCCGCGTTGGCTAGCCTTACTGCGGGAAACCAGGAGGATTCACCGCGTGGCCGAGGGCACCGTTCAGAGCATCGAGATCGACGCCGAGCCGTCAACATGTTTCGCTGTCGCCAGCGACGTCGCCGCCTACCCCGAATGGGCAACCGGAGTGCGGTCGACGGAAGTCCTGGAGTCCGACGCCGAAGGTCGACCCGCTCGCGCCTCGTTCGTGATCGATGGGATGGTCAAGGAGATCGCCTACACGCTGACCTACAGCTACGACGAGCCGCACTCGATGTCATGGACCGCTGAACCCGGGGATGACCTGAAGGCCCTGGAGGGGTCCTACACCTTCAAGGATCTGGGCGAGGGTCGCACGGAGATCATCTACGCCTTGCGGGCCGACCCGGCGTTCACGATTCCTGGATTCCTCCGTCGACAGGTGGAGAAGCAGATCGTCGGTACCGCACTGCGCGGTCTACGCGAGCGCGTTGGCGCGGTCGCGGGAGGCTGAGTTTCATGCGCATCCTTCTCGTCACCGGGAAGGGTGGTGTCGGCAAGACCACCGTGGCGGCCACCACCGCCCTTGCCGCGGCGGATCGCGGATACCGCACCCTTGTCAGTTCGACCGATCCTGCCCACAGCCTGGCGGATGCGCTCGATATGAGCCTCGGCGACCGACCTACCCGCGTGGTCGACAACCTCGACGGTCAACAGATCGACACCCAGGAGCGTCTCGAGCGTCACTGGGGCTCGATCCGAGACCAGCTCATGAATGTGTTCGACTGGGGTGGGGTCGGAGGAATCGAAGCGGAAGAGTTTCTCGTCTTCCCCGGCATGGACGAGCTGTTCGCGCTGCTGGACCTGAATGAACACGCCCGCTCCGGCGAGTATGACGTGCTTGTCGTCGACTGCGCGCCCACCGCCGAAACACTGCGGTTGCTGAGTCTTCCAGAGGTCTTGTCGTGGTACTTCGAACGGGTGATGCCGGCGGAGCGACGGATCTTGCGCGCCGCCCGCCCCCTCCTGAGTCGCATGACGGATCTGCCGGTGCCGGACGACAAGTTGTTCGAAGCAGCCCAGTCGATCTTCGAAGGGATCGAACAGGTCAAAGAGCTGCTCGCCGATCCCAAAGTCACGTCCGCTCGGCTGGTGGTGAATCCGGAGAAGATGGTCATCGACGAGGCGCGGCGCACCTATACCTACCTCGGGCTCTTCGGTTATGGGGTTGACGGGGTGATCGTCAACCGGGTCCTGCCCGACGTCGTGAGCGATCCGTACTTCTCCCGTTGGCGTGAGATCCAGACCGCGCATCTCGAGACGGTCGACGCCGCCTTCTCAGAGGTTGCACGGCTCCGCCTGCGCCTCTTCGACGACGAGATGGTGGGCGTCACCCGGCTGCGACAGATGGGAGCCGAGCTTTACGCCGACGTCGACCCGATCGACGATTTCGAGGCGGTCAGCCCCTTCCACATGACGGAGGTCGGCGACGACGTGATCGTCGAGATGGACGTGCCGTTCGCATCGAAGGACGAACTCGATGTGATTCGGAGGGGTTCGGAGCTGGCGATCACGATCGGCCCGTACCGCCGTTCCCTGGTTCTTCCCGACTCTTTCCAACGCCGACCGATCACCTCGGCGGCGCTCACCGATGGTCGGCTGCGGGTGACATTCGGTCCATTGGCGAGACGGGCGAGGAAGCCGGCGTGAATCCGGAGTCCGAGACGGCCGCCGCCCTCAAACGTGCAGGAGCACGGTTCGCATTCCACCTGCTGCGGGCCGGAGTCGAGTCGTTGAAGGCGATCGAGGCGGTCATCGACGAACTGGGGAAGGTCGGTCGGGGCGAAGACGGCGACGACCCTGACGCCGCGGTGCGCGTCGAAGTCGAATGACGTCGCTGGGTCTCGACGTCGGCGGAACGTGGCTCAAGCAGGTTCTGGTTGACGATCGCAACGAGATCGTCGAATCCGATCGACTTCTGATTCCCGAGTCTGACCCCCTCGCATTCGTCAGCGAGACGGCGGCCGCTGCGGTCGACTCGAGCGGCGCCACGAGCGTCGGGGTGGGTCTGGCAGGGCTCGTCCGGTTTCCCGACGGCGAGTTCGTGTGGGGTCCCCACCTGCGAGGCGAGTCCGTCGACTACCGCTCCGAGTTGCGGGCTGCAGTCGGTTTCGATGTGGCGGTCGACAACGACGCCAACTTCGCCGTCCATGCCGAATGGTCGATCGGTGCAGGGGCAGGAGCCGATTCGCTCGTGATGGTCACCCTGGGGACCGGGATCGGGGTGGGCTACGTCATAGGTGGCAGGGTGTATCGGGGCAGGTCATTCGCTGGTGAGGCCGGACATTTCCAGATGGTGGAGGGTGGAGATCCGTGTTCCTGTGGCCGATCGGGATGCTGGGAAACGCTGGTGTCCGGTACCCGGCTCGACCGCCTCGCAGCCGACATCGCACGTTCCGAGCCGGACGGAAGAGTTGCCAGCCAGGCGGGAGAGCCGAGTGGGATTCATCTGGTCCAGGCCGCCTCTCTCGGCGACATCCGGGCGAAGGAGGCGGTGTCCGAGGCCGGGCGATGGCTCGGGCGCGGGCTCGTGAACCTGGTGCTCCTCCTGGATCCGGACCGCATTGTGGTCGGGGGCGCGGCGGCGGGAGCGGGCGAGGGCCTGATCGAGCCTGCCCGTCAGATTCTCGCCGGAGCGATGTCCGGTTCCGCCTTCCGGATTCCCCCGGAGGTGGTACCCGCCCGCTTCGGATCCCTGTCGGGAGCGGTGGGTGCTGCATTGGCCGGGCGACGCGTACACAATGGTCTGTATGACTGGTGATCCGCTGAGACCCGACGAGGTGATCGAACCCGGTGGCCGTGTGGCGTTGCGTCGCATCGCCGTCGACGCCGCGAGCACGATTCCGCACATGGCGAAGCTGCTGTGGCGTCTCCTCCGAGACCCGCGCGTGCCGCGCCGGACCAAGCTGGTGGTGGCTGGTGCCGCCGCCTATGCCGCCTCACCGGTGGATCTCGTTCCTGACTTCCTCCCGGTGGTCGGTGTCGCCGACGATCTCCTTGTCCTCGCATTCGCCATCCATCACATCGTCGAGGCGGCCGGAGAAGAGGTGGTCCTCGAGCACTGGGACGGTTCACGCGACCTGTTGGAACTCGTGCGCTCGATCCTCGACGTGGCCTCGGACTTCGTCCCCGCCCGTCTCCGGCGTGTCGTCGGCCGACTATCCGGCGCCTGAGCAGAGCCACGACCCCGCTCCATTACCCTGCGGTCGATGGACTTCCGTCGGATCGACAACCTTCCCCCGTACGTCTTCGCCGAGGTCAACCAGAGGAAGATGGCCGCACGGCGGGCGGGAGCCGACATCGTCGACCTCGGCTTCGGCAACCCCGACATCCCGTCTGCTCCCTTTGTGGTCGACAAGCTGGTCGAGGCGGCGCGGAACGAACGGAACCACCGCTACTCGGTGTCGCGTGGTCTGCCCAACCTCCGGCGGGCTGTTTCGGATCGGTATCGGCGCCGATTCGGGGTCGAACTCGACCCTGAGACCGAGGTCATCTCGACGATCGGGGCCAAGGAGGGTCTCAGCCATCTGCTGTGGACGCTGGTCCAACCGGGCGACGCCGCCATCGTGCCCGAACCGTCGTATCCGATCCACATCTATGCCCCGGTGCTCGCCGGTGCGGAAGTCCGTCGAGCGCCGATCACGTCCGAAGCCGATTACTTCGAAGTGCTCGAGCGGATGTTCGGCAACTCGTGGCCGCGACCGCGGGTGATCATCGTGTCCTTCCCGCACAACCCGACGACGACCGTGGTCGAGCTCGACTTCTTCGAAAGGCTCGTCGCTTTCGCCCATCGGCACGGCGTGGTCATCGTCCACGACTTCGCGTACGCCGACATCAGCTTCGACGGGTACACGCCGCCGTCGCTGCTGCAGGTGCCGGGCGCCAAAGAGGTGGGTGTCGAGTTGTACACGCTGACAAAGGGCCATTCGATGGCGGGATGGAGGGTCGGGTTCCTGGTTGGCAATCCGGAGATCGTCGGGGCTCTCGCCAAGCTCAAGTCGTATCTCGACTACGGCACCTTCCAACCGATTCAGATCGCCTCGATCATCGCCCTCAACGAGGGGGATCCGTACGTCACCGAGGTGAACGACATCTATCTCCGCCGTCGGGATGTGCTCATCGACGGGCTGAACAGGGGCGGATGGAAGGTCGAGAAGCCCAAAGGCACGATGTTCGTCTGGGCGCCCATCCCCGACCCGTACACCGAGATGGGGTCACTCGACTTCGCCTATCACCTGTTGGACGATGCCAAGGTGGCCGTCAGCCCCGGCGTCGGCTTCGGGCCGACCGGTGACGGCTTCGTGCGGTTCGCGCTGGTTGAGAACGAACAGCGCATCGCCCAGGCCACTCTCGGCCTGAAACGCGCCCTGACCCGCCTCTGATCCG
>JBBDWN010000032.1:0-1081 GCA_040902855.1 Acidimicrobiia bacterium
GTCCGCGCCTTGTCGGAGAGTTCGGACCAGGGGGTGTCGAGGTCGAAACCGATCTCCCCGGCCAGCCCTTCCAGCATCCGCTGGAAGTACTGCATCCGGTTGCGACCCGACCACGGGTGGACTGCCCCCTCCCGGATGGACAGGTCCGGGTTGGGGATGGCCAGCTCCGGATCAACCTGATAGCGGGTGCCGATCCCCGAACACTCCGCACACGCCCCATACGGACTGTTGAACGAGAAGTTGCGAGGCTGGAGTTCTTCGAACGAGAACCCGTCCACCGGACACGCCAATGCCTGGGAGAAGGTCATGGTGGGACCGTCGGTGATCTCGATGTCGACGGTGCCTTCGGTGAGCCGCAGTGCGGTTTCCAACGACTGCGTCAGCCGCTGGTCGATGCCCGGCTTGGACACCAACCGGTCGACGATGATCTCGATCGTGTGCTGGAAGTAGCGGTCCAGCTTGATCTCTTCAGTCAAGTCCCGTATTTCCCCGTCGATCCGGGCCCGGGCGAAACCCTGAGAAGCCAGCTCCTTCAACTGCTGCTCGTATTCGCCTTTGCGCCCCCGCACGATCGGGGCCAGCACCTGGAACCGAGTGCCTTCGGACAGCTCGAGGATCTGGTCGACGATCTGCTGGGGAGTCTGTTTGACCAGTGGGGTGCCGTCGTTGGGACAGTGCGGGATCCCGATCCGGGCATACAGCAGCCGCAGGTAGTCCCAAATCTCGGTGACGGTGCCCACCGTGGACCGCGGATTGCGAGACGCCGTCTTCTGGTCGATGGAAATGGCCGGCGACAGCCCTTCGATGAAGTCCACATCGGGCTTGTCCATCTGGCCGAGGAACTGGCGGGCATAGGCGGAGAGGGATTCCACGTATCTGCGCTGGCCTTCGGCGTAGATCGTGTCGAAGGCCAACGACGACTTCCCCGACCCGGACAGCCCGGTGAACACGATGAGACGTTCGCGCGGCAACTCCAGCGAGACGTTCTTCAGATTGTGCTCACGCGCACCACGAATCAGGATCGTGTCGGATGACACCGCACCAACTCCACCGCAGATCGGAAACGACGGAAGTGTAGTTC
>JBBDWN010000033.1:0-2458 GCA_040902855.1 Acidimicrobiia bacterium
GCAGCGTGGCAACCGAGCCGGCACACGCCGAGATGCTGCTCGAACGGGTGCGGGCTATCCCCGAGTACCTGACCAAGGTGGAGGGACGCCAAAGAATCGATCTCGCAGCCGGGCTGACGCCCACCCGCACCAACCTCGAACGGGTTCTCGTCCAGATCGACGCTGCGGTGGCCGGTCCGCTCGACGAGGATCCGATGCTCGCAATAGGCACGCCCGCCGGATGGTCTGGCGAGGAGACCTGGCGCAGCCACCTGCGCCACGCCGTCGAAGAAGGGGTGCGTCCGGCGTTCGCCCGCCATCGGGAGTTCCTGGCAGAGGTGGCAGGGCCTGTCGCTCGCTCGGACAACCAGCCGGGCATCATGGGGCTGCCGGACGGCGCCCGACGCTACGAAACGCTCATCGGCGTGTTCACGTCACTCGACGTGGGTGCCGACGCGATACACGACATCGGCCTGGAAGAGGCAACTGGGAGCCTGCGTGACGAGTTCGCCACGATCGGCAAGAAGGCCTTCGGGCTCTCCGACCCCGCAGCCGTCATCGAACGGCTCCGAACGGATCTCGGCTTGCGGTATGAGACCGCAGACCAGATGCTCGAACACGCTCGCCGCACCATCGACAGGGCGTGGGAGGCGGTGCCGGCGTGGTTCGGCATAATGCCAGCCGGTCCATGCGAAGTTGTACCGGTTCCCCCCGCGCTCGCCCCTTCGATGCCTCCGGCGTACTACGGCGTCGGCTCGCCGGACGGCTCCCGACCGGGTCGCTACTACCTGAACACCTTTCAGCCGCAGACGAGGACCCGATTCGACGCCGAAGCCATCGCCCATCACGAGGCCATCCCCGGCCACCACTTCGACCGGACCCTCGCCGCCGAACTCACCGGCATCCCCAAGTTCCGCAACTACTCGGCTGACATCGCCCATGCCGAAGGATGGGGTCTGTATGCCGAACGTCTCGCCGACGAAATCGGGTTGTACTCCACGCCGGTCGACCGGCTTGGAATGGTGTCATCCGACGCCTGGCGGGCGATCCGACTGGTGCTCGACACAGGCATTCACCATCGGGGTTGGAGCCGCCGTCAGGCGATCGAGTTCTTCGCGGACCACGCCCCGATCTCGATCGAGACCATCACCGGAGAAGTCGACCGCTATATCGGTATGCCCGGCCAAGCCCTGGCATACAAGATGGGTCAGCGTGAGATCTTCCGGTTGCGGGAGAAGGCGAAAACCGAGATGGGCGACCGGTTCACCCCCGCCGCATTCCACGACGTCGTGCTCGGCAACGGGTCGGTTCCGCTACCCGTCCTCGACTGGCTCGTCACCGACTGGATCGGCTCGCCCGGGTCGACTCCGTAGAATGACCGAGTGAACTCCGAGACGACGTCGCCCGCCTGGCTTGTGGAGCCCTCCGGGCCATTGCGCGGGGAAGTCCAAGTGGCCGGCTCCAAGAACGCCGTCACCAAGCACATGGTGGCGGCGGTGATGGGAACGACCCCGTCGGTCATCGAGAACATCCCCGACGTCGGCGACGTCCACATCACCGAAGCGATCCTCCGCTCGCTGGGAGTGGGCGTCGAGCGGACCGAAGACCGGATCGAGATCCACCCCGCCGACCAGATCGGATCGCAAGTGTCGGTGGAATACACCGGTCTCAACCGGATCCCGATCCTGCTGCTCGGACCGCTGCTTCACCTCAATCACGAAGTCTTCGTCCCGCTTCCTGGTGGCGATCGCATCGGGAGACGTCCTGTGGACTTCCACGTGAAGGCGCTCCAGGCGATGGGTGCCGAGGTCGAAGAGAGCGAGGACGGAATCCATGCACGCGCCTCCCGGCTCCGTGGCGCCCAGATCGAACTCCCGTATCCGTCGGTGATGGCAACCGAAACGGTGTTGCTGGCCGCGGCGATGGCGGAAGGACGCACCGTCCTGTCCAACGCCGCCACAGAACCCGAAATCGTCGAACTGGCCCTCTTCCTGCAGCGAATGGGCGCCCGACTGGAGCAGCGGCCCGGGCGACAGTTCGTCATAGAAGGCGTGTCGGAATTGCGCGGTGCGCACACCCGGCTGCAGGGCGACAGACTCGAAGCCTTCTCGTATCTGGTGGCGGGACTCATCACCGGCGGCAACGTTCGGGTGGCGGGATGCAGCCAGGACCGCCTCGTCACGGCGATCACCACCCTCAGCCGAATGGGAGCGATCTTCGACGTCAACGACGACTGGATCACCGCGTCGTCCAACGGACTCAACCCTGTCGCCGTCCACACCGACACACACCCTGGGTTCATGACCGACTGGCAGTCGCCTCTGCTGGTGCTGATGACACAGGCAGACGGCATGTCGGTACTGCACGAGACCGTCTTCGAAGACCGGATTCGGTATCCGGCTTCGGTGGTAGGGGCGATGGGTGGCGAAGTCGAACTCTTCGACACGTGCCTCGGAGGGCCGGCCTGTCGCTTCCACGA
>JBBDWN010000033.1:2558-6791 GCA_040902855.1 Acidimicrobiia bacterium
GATCGATGCGACTCCGACTCACCTTGCTCGTCACCGCGTTCGTCCTCGCCGCCTGCGGCGGAGGGAGCGACACGGCAGCCGAAGACACGACGACCACCAGTCCCCCTGACACGACCGCCGCACCCGTCGCCGGGGTCGAGGTCGCCGAAACGTCGCTCGGAGAGGTCCTCGTCGGACCCGAAGGGATGACCTTGTACGGGTTCACCGTGGACGACCCGGGAGTCAGCAAGTGTTATGACGACTGCGCCCAAGTCTGGCCAGCCCTGTCGGGGGACACGCCGATCGGCGGCGACCTCGACGAGTCGCTCTTCACGACCTCCGAGCGCAACGACGGGACGAGCCAGCTCGTCATCGGTGACTGGCCTCTGTACTACTTCGCCGGAGACGCCGCACCCGGAGATGTCAACGGACAGGATGTCGGAGGCGTCTGGTTCGTGGTGGACGCCGACGGGAACCTGGTCGGGGCGTCAGGGACGAGCGAACCCGAAGAGGAGGCTGCCGCCGATCCCGCCGGAGACAGGGCGTACGACTACGACGTCGCAGATCCGCAAGGGCTCTCCGTGGCGGAAACCGACCTCGGCCCCACCGTCGTCGACGGGGACGGATTCACCCTGTACGGATTCACTCAGGACACCGCCACGGCCTCGGCATGCGCCGGAGCGTGTGCGGACAACTGGCCGCCGGTCCCCGGGGACGCCAAGGTCGGGGACGATCTGGACCCGAGCCAGTTCACGACGATCACCCGTGCAGACGGCAGCACCCAGTTGGTGTTTGGCGACTGGCCCCTCTACCGCTTCGTAGGAGACGGGGCACCCGGCGAGATCAGTGGACACGGCGTCAACGACGTGTGGTTCGTGATCGGACCCGACGCCGCCCTCTACCGGTGAGGATCACGCTCGTCCGGTCAGCACCACCAAGTCCGACCGGGCGGGCCCGTCCGATTCGCTCTGCAAGGTGACGATCAGTTCGGGATAGTCGGTGGGTTCAACCCCCGACCAGAACGCCACCGGGCCGTCGCCACCACGCATGTGGAAGGTCCCGACGCTCACCGCTCGATCGCCGGCGACGACCCAACCCTGGTAGTAGGTACCGGGATCCGCCGGCGGGAGACCGGCAACCTCGAGGCGCAGCACGATCCCGGCAGGAGTTTCGACCACTCTCACGTCAGCCGTGGCAGTGGGAGCCAAAGTGGTTCCTGCGAGGGTGAAATCGACAGGTTCGGGACGGGTGAGAGCGAAACCCGCGACTGCGACGACGAGGACGAGGACGGCCGCCGCCGGCATCCACAGTCGTCGAAAGGATGTCCCTGCGGCGTCGATCTCGGCAAGCACCGCATCGAGCACATCAGGGGGATCCGCCCACACGGTCTCGGAGGTGAGAATTTCTGCTGTTCGGAAGTCGTCGTGCGAAGTCATGTCCGACCCTCCATACGCCTCGGAACGTCTGAAGGTTCGCCCACCAGATGACCAAGTGCGTGAGAGAGTCGTTCGTGAGCCCGGTGTGAGCGGGACTTGACCGTCCCCAGCGGGATACCCAACCGAGTCGCGATCTCGCGGTGGGTGAGGCCTCCGAAGTAGTGGAGACGCAACACGTCGCGTTCCTCGACGGGAAGCGCATCGAGCGCGAGACGGACCTCGAATGTCTCCCAGACATCGGAGAACTCGACCGGCAGGACTGCGAGATCGACCTCGGATGGTTCCGGTCCTTGCCTGCGTCGCTCGCGGCGGACGAGGTCGATGGCCACCCGCCGGGCGATCGCATAGAGCCAAGGGGCGATCGGACGTTCAGCGTCGAAGCTGTCCCGGGCGTTCCATGCCTTCACGAACGTCTGCTGCACTGCGTCTGCGACCAGATCGTCGCTCCACAGGGCGCTGCGGGCCACCGTCGTGACGGCGCCGGAGTAGCGGTGGTAGAGCTCGGTCATCGCCGCTCTGTCACCGGATTGGAACCGGACAGCGAGTTCCTCCATATCCCCATTGTGGTCATCAATCGGCGTTTGCGGAGGCGGTGACGACCGGGCAGTCCGTAATCGCCCGAACCCGGGTCACGCGACGGGAAGTAGCCTCGGCGCCCGATGCCCGAGGACACTGACAGGAACACGGACCCGGGCGGGAACGATCCGACCCTCCGGTCCCTCGCGGCTTCGGTCTACCTCCCAACGCTCCTCTTCGCCATCGGGCAGGGAGCAATCATCCCCCAGGTTGCCCTCACCGCCCGCGATCTCGGCGCATCGGTGGCTGTGGCCGGACTCGCCGTTGCCGTGCGCGGTATCGGCACCATGGTCTTCGACATTCCCAGTGGCGTCATGGTGGCGCGGCTCGGCGAACGCCGAGCGATGCTGGTGGCCACGTTGCTGCTGACCGTGTCGCTCATCGGGTGCATCTCCGCAGCTTCGGTGTGGGTGTTCATCGGCTGGACGTTCCTGATGGGATCCGGATGGTCGGTGTGGCTGCTCGCACGCCTGACCTACGTCAGCGACGTCATGCCACAACACTTACGCGGCCGCGCGCTCTCGACGATGGGCGGTGTCCAACGGGTCGGCACCTTCGTCGGGCCGTTCCTCGGCGCGGGTGCCGTGGTTCTCGCCGGCTTCGACGGCGCCTACTACGTCCATCTGGCACTTGCCCTGGCCGGGGCCGCGGTGCTGTATTCCGTCGCCGACCCGCACCGCGCCGCTACCGCTCGGCCCGGGACACACGCGGCTCTCGACCTGCGCGGGATCGGCAGACGTCACATGTCCGTGCTCCTCACCGGCGGTGTCGGCGTGCTTGCGCTCAGCGTCCTGCGGGCGTCGCGGCAAGTCGTACTCCCGTTGTGGGCGGAGCACATCGGCCTCGATGCGGCCACTGTTGGTGTCATCTTCGGAGCGTCCGCAGCCATCGACATGACGCTGTTCTATCCGGCAGGAAGCATTTCCGACCGGTTCGGGCGCAAGGTCGTGGCAGTGCCGTGCATGACGCTCATGTCTGTCGGTCTGCTGCTCATCCCGTTCACCGCCACGTTCTGGAGTCTCGTTGCGGTGGCCATGTTGCTGGGGTTCGGGAACGGCCTGGGAAGCGGCATCGTGATGACGCTCGGGGCCGACTTCTCTCCGCAGCAAGGACGGGCTGAGTTTCTGGGCGTATGGAGGCTGGTCGGGGACGTCGGGACGGCAGGCGGTCCACTGGTGGCCTCAGCGATCGCCGCCTTCTCGCTGGCAGCTGCGTCGGTGACGGTCGGAGTGATCGGACTGGCGGGTGCGGCGCTGGTGCTGTTCAAGATGCCAGAGCCGTTCCGGCCTACGAACTCGGGCGCGAAAACCACCATATAGGTGGTGCCGAACCCAGGGTTTGCGGAGAGGGAGGGATTTGAACCCTCGAGGAGGCTTTAAACCCCCTACTCGCTTAGCAGGCGAGCGCCTTCGACCACTCGGCCACCTCTCCCAAAGAGCCCCCGGCATCACCGGGGGCGAGATCAGGGTACAGACGGGCTCACTCGCCCGCCAGAAGAACGGCAGCGGCGACGCACAGAATGCCGATGACTTCGGCCAGGGACGGTCGTTGGGCGAGTGCAACCAGCCCGACCACGGTGGCGGTCACCGGAAGCAGCGACTGGAGAAAGGCGAACCGGCTGCGGTCGATCCGGGTCAGCACCATCTGGTCGATCGCATACGGGATCGCGTTCGACAGGAGACCCGTGGCGAGTGCCAGCAGGACGAGAAGCGGAACGGCGAGCAGTCCGACCAGCCCCCCAGCCGTCACCGGAGCGATCACGAAGGCACCGATCAGCATCCCGACGCCGAGTCCATCCACACCCGAACCTGACTGTGCCATACGCGTCCCGAGCACGATGTAGCCCGCCCATAGCGTGGCGGCCAGCAACGCGAAGCCGACGCCGGGCAACGTCCCCTCGGGTGACACGCCGGCCAGCAGCAGAACACCGGCGACGGCCAAGGCCAGCGCCCGCCGCTTGCGGGCGCTGCGGGCACCGAGCGCGGCCACCGCCACCGGGCCCATGAATTCGATGGCCACCGCATTGCCGAGCGGGAGACGATCGATCGCCAGATAGAAGCTGAGGTTCATCGCCGCCAGTACCGAGCCGAAGATCGCCGCCCGTATCAGGGTCTCTCTGGTCCAGGTGCGGCGCCACGACCGACGCACGACCACCAAGATGGTCCCCGCAGCCACCACCCGAAGCAGTGCGACCGTTCCCGCCGGGATCGTGGCGAACAGGACGACGGCGATGGCTGCCCCG
>JBBDWN010000034.1:0-6769 GCA_040902855.1 Acidimicrobiia bacterium
CACATCCCCGACTTCATGCCGCACCTCATCCAGTCGATCGCCGCCGCCGCCGAGATCCACTGGTGCACCACCTGGCGTGAGAGAGCCAACACCGACATCGCTCCTCTCCTCGGGGTGGGGCCGTTCCCGGTTGTCACCGACGGCACCGACAGCCGCTGGGTCGACTGGAAGGCTGCATCCGCCTACCGGGTTGCCTCGGATGCGATCGCCGCCGGACGCCGGGTCATCTGGATCGAAGACTTCTACGGCGAGATCCCCGAATCCGAGATGCCGTCCGAAGTCGAATACGTCGACACCGCAGAAGTATCCGGCGGTGCGGTGCTGATCCCCGAACTCGTCCCCGACGGGCTGCTCCCGGACTGAGCCCCCCTTTCCGCGGGCTGGATCGGACGTGGGGGTCCGATCTAACCCTGGGTTGCAGGGGACTTTGCGACGGTGACCGTGGTGGACATTCCCTGTTCGAAGTGGTCGAAGAGCTGGCCGTTTGCGCCTTCGACGACGATGCGGCAGGTCAACTGATAGGAACCAGGTCCCAGGTCGACGTTGAATTCGACGACCTCGTTCGGTTCGACGATGTCGGTGGACGCCACCACCCGGCCGTCCGCTCCGCTGATGACCAGGGTGTGAGTCCGTTCCCCGATGTTTGCGATCTCGAGGCTGACTGACCCCGTGTGCCAGACCTCCGCTTCCGTCATGATGCTGAATTCGTCAAGCACGACCCGATCGACCGCCACCGGTTGGGCCGCCACCCGTCCGCACGCCGCCAAACCCAGGGCGGCGAGGACGATCACCAGGCGTTTCATCGGGCATCCTCCAACACCGCAGCCGCCGCCGGCACGCCCACCGCGATCGTCGTACCTCCACTCGCCGTGGAGACCGCCAGGTAGCCGTCGATGGCCGCCGCAATCATCCTCACCAGATACAGCCCGAGTCCGGTGCCCGACGAGCTGCCGCGCTTTTCGAATTTCTCGAACGCCCGAGGGAGGAAGTCGAGGTCGATACCAGGGCCGTCGTCGGCGACCAGGAAGAAGATGGGGTCGGCGGGAGGCTCACCCACGGTGTGATCGGGGACAAATCCGAGTTCACGCTGCGCCGACACCCGAATACGGGATGCGCCGTGGGACATCGCGTTGTCGGCGAGGGACTGGACGAGCTGGGTGAGCGCATCGGTATCGGTCTGAACCATGAGATCTGAGCCGCTCTGCACGTCGAGCCAGTCCCAACGCTTGCCCAGCCGGTCGAGAATTTCGTCGGCAGCCACCTCGGTGAGCGTGAACTGAAGACCCCGATTCTCGACCCTGGCCACCGTGAGCATCTGGGCCATCAGGTCGATCAGCCGCCGACCGTCGCTCACGAGAAACCCGGTCAGTTCCAGCCTTTCCTCCGCCGGCATGTCGGGCTGATCGAGCATCAGCTGCGCACCTGACACCACACTCGTCAACGGCGTACGCAGTTCGTGGTTGATCATCAACACGAATTCGGATCGGATCCGGTTGGTCTCCTCGGCGAGGACGAGAGCCCGCTCGGCCTCCTTGCGGGCTGCGTCGAGTGCGACGTTGTGCTGTTGGAGGTCTCGAGAGCGAGCGGCCAGCAGGTCGGCCTCCCGGTTCACGTCCCAGATCCGATGTTTGGCCTGGACTCGGGCAAACCACAGACCGGCTGCGAGCCCGGCCAGCAGGATGCCGGCGACGATCAGCTGGACGGTGAGAGGGCGAAGAGCGGCGTCCTGGCTCCGACGCGACAACAGCTCGGAGATGTCGTAGAAGAGGACCACCCCGCCGCCGCCGTCCAGCGGCTGAGCAACCTCGTAGACCACCGAACCGGCCGCCCACTCCACAATGCCGTCGACGGACAATGGGGTGGCGAGCTGACCGGCGAGCGCCGCAAAGCGCCCTTCGGTGAGAGCGTCCTGGAGGAAAACACCGAGTTCTGAGCCCAACAGCTCGGGGGAGCTCGCGGCGATGAAGGCGCCGTCCGAATCCACCGCCCCGACTGCTTCGATCTCGAGGTCGTTGCGGACCGACCGGACGGCGACGCTCGCAGGATCGCCGTCGTCGAGTGACTGCACATAGGCGTCCCGGGCGGCGGACGCCTCCTGTTTGAAGAGCTCCCCCTCGCCCACCGGCGCAGAGACCGAATCTTGATACAGGAACGCCGCGATCAGACAGGCCGCCGCAAAGGCGATCGCCGCCACGATGCCCACAGTCCACATCGGACTGGGGCTGCGCGCCAGCCGGGTGCTCGGTGATTCCACTGCTTCAGGATCGGCACGCAACATGCCGAGGTTGAGGACTACCCGGCGTCACGAGCTCGAGAGGCCGGCGGGATCGTGGGAATCGCTCGCACCGAAACGGTGCAGCCAGGTTTGAACCCTTGCCGATAGGGGCACCAACAGAGGTGTGATCCGAATCTCACACCTGCCATAGACGCCGCCAATCCTCCGCCGTCCTCGTTGGACAGCTTTCTCGACGACTATCACCTCGTCCGCATGGTGATGGTGCTGGGCGGGTTCGCCCATCTAGCGATCTTCTCCTCGAATCTGGCCTGGCAGGTCGCCCTGCTGTATACGATCGGCCTCTCCCTGACGGGCGCACATGCGCTGTGGTCCCGGTTGTCCAAGATCAGGTCCCCGCTCACGGTCCTGGTCCTCGACCTCACCGTGTGGGGCGGGACAATGGTGCTGGCCCAGGATCCGACGGTGAGTACGAGTCTTCTCGCCTTCCTGGCGGTCCTGTCGGTTCTCTTCTCCACCGGACGGGTCTTGGCCGGCTTCCTCGCCTACGCAGCCATCTGGTATTCCATCGCCCACTTCCGTTCCGACCCGCCCAGCTTCGCCTCCATCGGCTCGCTCCTCGCAGTCCTCCTGATCATCGGAGGGCTCGCCGCCATGATCATCAGAGTGCGCCGCTGGCTCGCCCGCATCGAAGTCGGTCGTGCCCGGATGCTGGGGACGGTCAGTCACGAGCTGCGCAACAGCCTCACCGCCACCACAGGTCTCCTCGCAATCGTCAGCAACGATCCGACCTTGGACGCCGAAGAGTCCCGGGAACTGGTCGCTCTCGCCCACCACCAGGCGGTCGACGCATCCGAGATCATCGACGACCTCCTCATCGCGTCGCGGGTGGAAGGTGCGGTCCTGAAGGTGGCGACCGAGGCCGTCAACCTCAATCAGGAGGTCGAGCCGATCGTCAGACGATTCTCGAACGAGCGCGTCGAACTCATCGTGCAACTCGCCGAAGACCTCCCGGCGGCAGTCGGGGATGGTCTCCGAGTGCGCCAGATCGCCCGGAACCTCGTTTCGAAT
Source organism: Acidimicrobiia bacterium (assembly GCA_040902855.1). Lineage (GTDB taxonomy): Bacteria > Actinomycetota > Acidimicrobiia > Spongiisociales > ZC4RG35 > DATHWB01. The sequence continues at coordinate 3,305 of JBBDWN010000034.1, forward strand.
GCTGTCCGATATGGCGGGACGAACGTCCTCCTCTCCACCTACAGCGAGAACGGCTCCATCCAGCTCGTCGTGCGTGATGACGGAGACGGCGTCCCGCCCCAGGACGAGGCGACGATCTTTCTTCCCTATCACCGCTCGACGCCGTCCCACCATGCCGAGTCGGTCGGGTTGGGTCTGTGGATCTCCCGTGAGCTCGCCCACGCGATGGACGGAACGCTGGAATACCGACGAACCGACGGGGCCACCGAGTTCGTGTTCACGCTTCGAAAATGGGATCCGCAACTCGACCCTGGCTCGTCCGCAGCCGTGAGCCCAGGCGGGCAATCGTCTAACAGCGGAGAAACAACCCAACATCGCCGGACTGGCTCTCTTCAGGTACGCGCCACCGCGATGCCGAGTGCGGTGGCGGCGTCGAGCAGGGGGCCATCGCCTGTCACGAGAACCAGCTCGGCACCAAACAGGCGCTCGGCCCCGGCCAGGTGAACGGCGTCGTCACCCCGGAGTCCAAACTGCTGGGCGAGTCCGCTGGCGCGTCGGGCCAGTACCTCGTCGATGTCTAGGCGATCGAGATGCGAATAGAGGGAGTCCACCTGCTCGACCAATGCTCGAAGCTGGCGAGTCGTCACTCGGCCTATCCGCTGTGCTTGGGCGAGGGCTGCACGCGCCTCGGGGTAGATGAGGCGGACCGACACGACACGATCGGCCTCATCCCAAAGCCGAGTTGCCACCGGTGACCCAGGTTCTTCGACCACCAACGGGATGAAGGCTGAGGTGTCGAAGTAGGCGATCAACGGCGCTGGTCCGCGACAATCTCGCTCACGGATCCATCGGTCTGCACGCGCTTTCTCGGACGTGTCCGCTTCTCAGCCTGCGACGGCTCGATGATCCCTTCGGCGACCAGCCGGTCATAGGACCGCGGCTGGTCGATCGGCACAACCCTCGCCACCGCCGTACCACGGTCGGTGACGATCAGCTCTTCGCCGTCCCGAACCCGCTCCAGGTATTTGCTGAGATGGTTGCGCAGCTCTCGGATGCCTGCTTCCGTCACGCTTGTCCTCTTTGTAGCCACTTCGTAGTCCTGATTGTAGCCACATTGTGCGACGCGATCAGCGCTACGGACTCAGTCCCCGTCGTAGAGCCGGTCGAGGTCGACCAGTTCGACGTCTGGTCGAGCGGCAGCAGCCGTCTGCAGTTCGTCGTCGAAGCCGGCGAATCCGAAGACCAGTAACTTGGCGCCCTCTGCAATGGTCACGCCCGCCCGCCCGGCCAGCAACGCTCGAATCCGATCCAGACGATCGAGATCGGCGATGCCACACGGCCGGGCGCTTCCTTTCGCCTCCCCGATCACCTGCAGGGTCTTGTGCTTGCGGTTCGAGGTGCTCGCCGTTGCCGTCGCCACATGGAGCTCGAAGGACTGACTGGTGTCGGGATCGTTCACCTGGATCGTGCCTACCGGTCCGATATCTCCTCCCAATGTGGTGCCTGAGGCGTAGCGGGCGGTCCACGCCCGACAGATCCCCTCGAAGTGCGGACCAACGACCTTCGATCGGTGCGTGTCCCGGGCAATGTTCCACACGCCGGCTGCCCGACGATCCTCCAATAAGGCCTGGTGCCGCCGAGTGATCAGCTGATGGAAGCGAACGATGGGATCAGCAACTCGGTATGAAGGGTTGCGGGCAACCAAGAGGTCTTCCTGGCGGGTGACGAAGCCGGCAGAGACCAGTACGTTCAAGTGGTAGGTGACCTCCTCTGCCTTCTTCCCGATCGCCGCGGCAATCCCAGATTGGGAACTCTTTCCAGCGGCCACCGCCCCCATGATCGAGTAGTACACGGCCTCCTTGGTGATACGGGGGTCTTCCCGCAGCAGGTACTCGTCCTCCCGGAACAAGGCGTGGGACGGGTTGAAAACCGTCTGTGCCACCCAATCGCCGAGGTCGTCCAGTCGTTCGGGATTCGGAACCGCAGCCGTCAGGTCGCGGTAGCCGGCGGCACCGCCAATCACGCTGTGCACTCCAAATGCGGTCGCCGGCTCGGCGATCCCCCAATACTCCCGGGCCTGCCGATAATCGAACGCTTCCAGGCTGAGGTCGAGGCTGGCCCGACCTCGCATTGCGGCGGTGCCGCTGAGAAGTTCGGTCATCACCGACAGGGCGGACCCGCACAGGATGATCGAAACCGGGTTGGTCCAACCCTCACCCACTGCTCCGTCGGTGGCGGCGTCGATGAGGGACTGGATGACCGAGTCGAGCTCACGACTCTGGGCTCGCAGATACGGGTACTCGTCGATGACGAGAACCTGCGGGGAGCCGCGATGGCCGAGGAGGTCAACTGCAGATCGCAGCCCTTGATCCCAGTCTTCGAACCCGAGCGAGGCGACGGGTTCATACAGCCGCCCCACGGTGACGGCGAACCGGTCGAGCGCCGGCCTGGCAGATTCCTCGAAGGCCAAGTGATAACACCCGCCCAGAGTCTCGGTCAGCCGCCGCAGGAGGAAACTCTTACCGAAGCGGCGTCGACCGTGGACGACTCCAAGCCGCAGCCGAGGCGTCGGGTGGTCCACGAAGGACACGAGGTCGGCCCACTCGCGGTCCCGATCGAAGAGTATGGATGGCCGAGCGATCATTAGTACTCAATTTACTGTAAATCAATTACTAATGAAAGAGGGCACATGAACTAGTCCCCGGAGGGGTTCACGGGCTTCCACGGTTCGGCGGCCTGCTGGACGACCTGGGTCGACACCACTTCGATGCCTTCGGCGGCGAGGCGTTCGTAGACGCGGCGGGTGATCTCGTTGCGTACCGAACGGGTGGAGCGGATCGGCACCACGAAGCGGGCGGCAAGCCGCATGTATTCCTCGTCGGCTTCGACAAAGACCAGCGGCTCGACTTCGGTGGCCGGAACCGGGAAGCGTCGCCGTGTCTCCTCCATCGCCGCCCGCGCTCCTTCGGAAGCCGACAGACGACGGGCCTCTTCTTCCATGATCTCGGACGCCCGATGCCAGCCGCCATGGTGGGGTATGGCGACCACCAGTTCGTCCCATATGTATTCGAAGTACGCCGAATAGTTGTACACCGGCTCGGTGAACGACTTCTTGTTCGACACCGTCACCACCCGCCCGGTGAACTGGGCGCCGTGCACCCACGACGAGCCGTCGGCGGCCCCGATCTCCACCAGCCGGGTCTTGAGGAGAGAGATGTCGATGACGTCACCCCGGACCTCGCCGATCTGAATGCGGTCGCCGACAGTGAAGATCGACCCGAAGGTGATGTTGAACCACCCGGCGATCGCTCCGACCACTTCCTGCATGGCGAAGGCGAGCCCGGCGGCGGCCAACCCCAGCGCCGGACCGAGGCCTCCTCCCAGCGGCTGCCAGATGATCACCAGGGCGACTGCTGCAACCACCGTCAGCCCGAAGCGGACCAGCCGGCGGGCGTTGTAGCGCTGGGTCGCCTCGAGGTCGCTGCG
>JBBDWN010000035.1:0-1057 GCA_040902855.1 Acidimicrobiia bacterium
GAGCGGGAGCTTTCGACTCTGGTGCCAGTCGAAGACGGATCGACGATCGCCACGATCATCCGCGGGCCGGGATGGTGGGACGGGTTTTTGCGCCTGGCGTCGACGCCCGAGGCTGCCTTCTTCCTGCTGGTGGCGGGTCTGACCGTCGCCGCCTTCGAGTTCTATGCGATCGGTCCGGGGATCGCGGCCGGCGTCGCTGCGGTGTGCCTCTTCCTCGCCTCGTACGGGATCGCCGTCCTGCCGGTGCGCTGGTGGGCGGTGGCGCTCACCCTGGTTTCGGCGTGGGTGCTGGCGGTGGCGTATCAGCGTGGAAGCGTGCTCGTTCTCAACCTCGTCGGACTCCTCGGTCTGGCGGTGGCCGGCTTTTCTTTCACCGATGCGGCTCCCCAATTCTCTCCGGGAATTCCCGGTGTCCTTCTGACGCTCGCCTCGGCCGCCTTCTTCTTTCTGCTGGCGATGCCGACGGTGGCGCGGAGCCGGTTCTCGACTCAGACCATCGGCAGGGAGCAACTCGTTGGCAGAGCCGGAGTCGCGCTCTCCGATTTCGGTCCCGACGGGATCGTGGAGATCGACGGAGCACGATGGCGAGCGAGCGCCCATCGCGAAGCGGGTATTCGGCAGGCGGATCCCGTCGTGGTGCTCGGCGTCGAGGGGTGGTTCCTCGAGGTCGGTCCCGGCTGAGAGCGCGAAAAAACCTCCCTCTGCTTCCAAAATTTCCCTGGTGAATTGTGGAAGCACTTCCTAGGTTTCTCCTCGTTCCCGGGATGAGGAGGCCATGTGACGACGGATGAGTGGCAAGACCAGGCCCTGTGTCGCGGCCATCACGCTCAATTGTTTTTCCCGCCCAGCACGTTCGAACGCAAGGACGACCGTGAGAGGCGCGAGACGCGAGCCAAGGCGATCTGCAACGTGTGCCCGTCCCAGGGTCCGTGCAGCGAATACGCAGTCACCATCCGTGAGCCTTTCGGGATTTGGGGCGGGATGACCGAAGCAGACCGGAAAGCCCTCGTCGGCGTCGCTGCCCGCTGACTCCTCAGCGCGCCCGGCGGGTGTCGCC
>JBBDWN010000036.1:0-6565 GCA_040902855.1 Acidimicrobiia bacterium
TGGGGGGAGTGGCCGAGGCTCTGCGAGGCCGAGGGGGGCCTCAAGGCGAAGCCGCCAAACCCGTCAGTCAACCTCGCGCGAGAGGTGATCCACGAGTTCGCTTCGCTCACGCCCCCCTCGACGGCTCAGAGCAGCCGTCGGTCCCCCCAGACGGCCTGCGGCCGAGGGGGGACAAACACCCCCCTGGCCGGCCCAAAGCGGCCGGCCTGTCCCCCCAGGAGCGAAGCGACGTTGGGGGGACAGATCGCTCGCTACCCCGACTGGTAGGTCCAGCGCCAGGTTTGGTTGCGGATGGTGCCGTCGGCTTCCTGGACGGTGCGGAGGACAGTGACCGAGCCGCCGTCCGTAAAGGTGGCGGTGCCGTCGACAGTCCAGGAGGTGGTGCGGCCGAGGTCGTCACCGAGCAGGTCGAAGGTGATGGACGTATTGGTATACGACGCCACGATCGTGAGCGGGGTGAACGTGTCGTTGCGGAACACGATGTCAGGCGTCGAGTACCCCAGAGTGGCTTCGATACCCAGCGGGTAGCGGCTGATGTAGCGGCTGTGCGGCTTGTGGGAGATGATCTCGAAACCGTTTCGGAATACGGCGTTGTAGAGGGTCGTCGCGACCTGGCTGGTCCCTCCACCGATGTTGAGCGGGTGATCACAGCAGTACAACTCTCCGTCCAACAGGATCCCCGCCGGAACGTATCCGTCCGACTCGAGGCGCGGGCCGATCCGCTCGTTGAGCGAGAAGACCTCGCCCGGTTGGACGACGAGTCCGTCGAGCTGGTCGGCCATCAGGTGAATGTTCGTGACGCGGGACTCACAGCAGTTGTGGAAGGTCGTGAATCCGGCAAGAAGCCGGACGGCGCGTCGGGCGGGAGGAACGATCGGATCGAGACCCAACGCCCGGGTGACGAAGCTGGCCATCTCGGCACGGGTGACCGCGCCGTGCGGACAGAACCGCCCTTCGCCGCATCCAACCGTGATGCCGATCGCGGCGATGCGATCGATGTCGAGTTCATGGTTCGAGCCTTCGTCGTCGGTGAACGCGTTGGAAACAGGATCGAACTCACCCTCACCGACGAAGGCGCGCACGAGGAAGGTGGCCATCTCCGCCCGGGTGACATTGCGTTCCGGGCAGAAGAGTCCCTCCCCGCATCCGGTGGCGATACCGGCCGCGGCGAGCGCATCGATCTCGGCTTCGAACGGCGAAGTGTCGTCGTCGGTGAATGCGCTGGTCGCCTCGGTCGATTCGAGCGAAAGAGCGCGGTACAGGAAGGCAGCCATCGCCTCCCGAGTGACAGGATCGCGCGGACAGAAACGGGCCGGTGATGTTGCGCACCCGTTCGTCACGCCTGCGTCGACCAGCGCTTCGATCGCCCCCTCGTGCACATTGCCGTCGTCGTCTTCGAAGGTGCCACCCGGAGCGAGGTCGGCGGCGGCCGACACCCCGGGAACGGCGAGAATCATCACGAGGACGAGCAAGGGGGCGAGGCGACGCATCGATCGGAGTCTCGCGGCCGCGACGCCAAGGTGCGAGTCCAGGCTTCTTAGGGAGGTTTTCGCTGGCGCCGATACGGTGAGGCCATGCGCTACAGCCTGATGACCGAACCCCAACTCGGTGGAACCTACGACCAGCTCCTCGAACTCGCCCTGTGGGCAGAGGCAGAGGGGATGGTCAGTTTCGCCCGCAGCGACCATTACTACTCGAGCCGAGAGCCGCGGCCTGATGCGACGGACGCATTCGCGACGTTGGCGGGACTCGCCCGCGAGACGACTTCGATTCGCCTGTGCGTTCTCGTCAGCCCCATCAGCTTCCGGCATCCGGCGGTGATCGCCAAGACCGCCGCCACCATCGACCAGATGTCGGGCGGCCGTCTCGACCTCGGAGTCGGGACCGGCTGGATGGATCTCGAACACGACGTGCTCGGGCTCCCCTTCCCCGAATGGTCAGAGCGATTCGAACGTCTCAGTGAAGCGCTCCCCTATCTGCGCGCCGCCTTCGAAGACGACCACGCCTCGGTCTCGGGGAACTTCTACTCGATCGACGCCGAAGTCCGGCCCCGGCCGACAGGCACGCGACTCGTGGTCGGAGGAAGTGGCTCGGTGAAGACACCGACGCTGGCGGGGACCTACGCCGACGAGTACAACCACTTCCCGGCCTCGGCCGACGAGCTCGCTCCCAAGATCGAGGTCCTGCGACGAGCAGCCGAGGTGGCGGGCCGTGACCCCGAGGGGATCGAAGTCACGATCATGGGACCGGTCATCACCGGTCGGGACGAAGCCGACTTCCGTCAACGTCTGGCACGGGCGGCGTCCGAACGCGACGTCGAACCGGACGCGCTTCTCGAACGGTGGACGAAGGCCAACATTCCGCTGGGGGCTCCCGAAAGAGTGAGGGAGACGATGGCGACGCTCGAACGCGCAGGTGTGGACCGGTACTACCTGCAGTGGATCGATCTCGAAGACCGTGAAGGGCTCGAGACGATGTGGGCCGCGGTCAAGCCCTAGACGGAGTCAAGCCCTAGACGGAGAGATCGCCCCAGACCGGAGCCGAGATCCGGTCGAGGTCGGCGAGCGAGACCGGGAACACCGTCGACGGGGTGCCACCTGCCGCCCACACCGGGTCGTGCCGACGGAGCGACGAGTCTGCGAAGATCCGGAGCGGTGCGGCATGCCCGAACGGCGGAGTCCCACCCGCCGCGTATCCCGTCGCCTCCCGGACCGCTTCCAGCGTCGCCCGCTCGACCTTTCCGCCTCCGGCGAGACGGCTGAGTGATTCGGGGTCGAGGCGACGGTCGCCCGGCACCAGCGCGACGACGGGTTCTCCGTCCACGGTGAATACCAGTGACTTGACGATGGCAGCGACGTCACACCCGATTGCGGCGGCAGCGTCGGTGGCCGTCTTCGTCCCTTCGGGAAACTCGGAGATCTCGATGTCGAGACCCCTTTCGGAAGCGAACGAGGCGAGGCGGCGGGTCGATGCGGACTTCATGACGGGCGACCGTACCCTGGCGATCAGTCTTCCAGGTCTCCTCATGCACACCCGCGTCATCTCATCGTTCTGTCTCGCCCTGCTCGTGGCTTCCTGCACCCCGGGAGAATCCTCCGACTCTTCCCCGACCACATCAGCCGACGCCACAGCCGTCGTCGAGCCTGTGCAACTGGCGTACAGATACGTTCCTGGTGAGAAGCTGACCTACGACGTGGCAGTGAGCCAGGACATCGTCTTCGACGCCGCCGGCGACGCCGACGGCTTCGGGGACGCCGAACTCCCTATCGATGCAGAACTCGTCACCGAGTCGAGCGGGACAACCACGTACACGATTTCGTCCGGACCCTCGCCGACCTCGGCGACGATCGAACTTCTCGCCCGCTTTCCCGAGACGAGCGTGGCCGGCACCGTCAACGGGGATAGCGTCGACAGCCTGGAAGAGGGCGGGATCGAAGCGGATCTCGCTCGTATCGACGAGGTCGATGTGACAGTCGTCGTCGATGCGCTCGGCCGCCTGCTCGACGACCCCAACGGTGACCCGGCGGCGTTGGGCGCCGGCCTCGCAGCCCTCACCGGACTCACCAACGACCTGTTTGCGGTGCCGATCGGCCCGGTCCTCGTCGCCGAACGACCGGTCGCGCTCGGCGACTCGTGGGAGTCCACCTCCACCCGCGAGGGACCGAACGGACAGATCAGGTCCACCTCGGCGTCCGAGGTCCTGGCAACGAGTACCGAAGTGTTCGTCATCGAAACGACGACTGTCACGGACCCCTACCGCGTCGACTTCTCCGAGCAGTTCAGAGACCTGTTCCTGGGCTTCGCCGAACTCGAAGGAGAAGGTGAGGTCCCAGCAGAGGTGCTCGAACAGCTCGATTCGATCGAGTTCGTGATCAGCGTCGAAGAGTCGACCACCGTCGAAGTGGCCGACTTCGACGTCGCCCGCGGGTTGATCCGCTCGGCGACCAAAACCACCAGGATGAGACTGTCGATGGTGTTCCGCGCCCCGAATGACGCCGGCGACATCACGGGTTTCGACGTCTCACTCGACATCTCCCAGGCCGCCGTGTTCACACTCGCCGGATGACCCTGCGCCTTTTCCACTATCCGCATAGTGGAAACTATGGTTCGGGTCGTGAGTGACACCCCTCTTCTCCAGATCGAAAACCTGCACGTGTCCGCCGAAGGCGTGCCCATCCTCAATGGCGTCGACCTCGTCGTCGACCGCGGCGAGATCCATGCCCTGATGGGTCCGAACGGTTCGGGCAAGTCCACCCTGGCCAATGTCCTGGCAGGCCATCCCGCCTATCAGGTGACCGAAGGGCGGATCCTGTTCGAAGGCGAAGACATCCGCGAGGCGTCTCCCGACGATCGCGCCCGCCGCGGAATGTTCCTGGCGTTCCAGTACCCCGAGGAGATCCCCGGCGTCTCCGTCACCCAGTTCCTCCGCCAGGCACTCGCCAACCGCACCGGGATCGACTACACGGTTCTCGAACTGCGGCTCAAGGTGATGGAGGCCATGAAGTCACTGGGGATGGAGTCGAGCTTCGCAGACCGGTACCTCAACGAGGGCTTCTCCGGGGGCGAACGCAAGCGCAACGAGGTGCTGCAGATGGCGGTCCTCGAACCGATCCTCGCCATCATGGACGAGACCGATTCGGGACTCGACATCGACGCCCTGCGCACCGTTGCCGAAGGAGTCAACAAGCTCGTCTCCGACGACCGCGGCTTCCTGATCATCACCCACTACCAGCGTCTCCTCGACTACGTCACTCCCCACCATGTCCACGTGTTCATGGATGGCAGGGTGCTCGTCTCAGGCGGACCCGAGTTGGCCAAGAAACTCGAGGCAGAGGGATACGACGCCTTCCGGCAGCACGCCTGATGTTCGACCCGACCGCGGTCCGCAAGGACTTTCCGATCTTCGAGCGCCAGGCAGCACGCCACTTCCTCGACTCCGCCGCCTCCAGCCAGAAGCCGCGTTCCGTGATCGACGCGATGACCGACCTCGCCTCCAATCACTACGCCAACGTTCATCGTGGCGCCTACACCCTGTCACTCGAGTCGACCGAGGTCTATGAGTCGGCGCGCAGAACCATCGCCCGGTTCATCGGAGCGGCCGATCCGGACGAAGTGGTCATCACCCGCGGCGCCACGACAGCCCTCAACATGGTGGCGTGGGGGTGGGGCGGCGAACATCTCGAACCGGGCGACCGCATTCTCCTGTCGAAGATGGAACACCACGCCAACCTGGTGCCGTGGCAGATGGTGGCCCGCAAGACCGGTGCGGACCTCGACTTCGTCGGAATGACCGGCGACTACCGCCTCGACATGGACGACTTCGAATCCAAACTCGACTCCGATGTGAAAATCGTGTCGATCACCGGCATGTCGAACGTCCTCGGAACGATGCCGCCGCTCAGACAGATCATCGACGGGGCCCATCGAGTCGGCGCCATCGCCGTCATCGACGCCGCCCAACTCGTCCCCCACCATCCGGTGAACGTGACCGACATGGGGGCGGATTTCGTCGCCGTCTCCGCTCACAAGATGCTCGGTCCGACCGGTATCGGATTCCTGTGGGGGCGTCCGGAATCGCTCGAACGCCTGGAACCGATCGAAGGCGGCGGGGAGATGATCTCCACCGTCGAACTGCAACGGTCGACATGGGCACCCATCCCACACCGGTTCGAGGCGGGAACGCCGGCCATCATCGAAGCGGCCGGACTGATCGCCGCCATCGAATACCTCGAATCTCTCGGGATGGAGAACGTCGCCCGCCACGACCGGGACCTCACCGAATACGCCCTCGCCCTGCTGTCCGAAGTCCCGGCGGCGACCGTCTACGGACCTCCGGCCGGCGACGATCGGGGCGGCGTCATATCGTTCACACTCGGAGACGCCCACCCTCACGACCTGGCGACCATCCTCGACCAGCAGGGAGTATCAGTGCGGGCAGGCCACCATTGCGCCAAACCGCTGATGAAGGAGGTCGGTGTGCCGTCCACCGCCCGGGCGAGCTTCTACGTCTACAACACCCGCGATGACGTCGACGCGCTGATTCGGGGATTGGAAACGGCTTCGGCGTTGTTCGGTATCTGAGACATGTCACTCGAAGAGCTCTATCGCGAAGTCATCCTCGACCATTACCGCAACCCGCGGAACCGGTCGGCCCTGGAGTCGGCCGACGCTGCCGCCGACGGCGTGAATCCGTTGTGCGGTGATGAGATACATCTGGAGTTGGCCTTCGACGACGACGTCGTGAGCGCGGTGTCGATCACCGGCCAGGGATGTTCGATCAGCCAGTCGAGTGCGTCGATGATGAGCGAGGCGATCAAAGGAAAGTCGCGAGCCGAGATCGAGGCGCTGACCACCAAGTTCCGTTCGATGATGGACCTCGAGTCCAACGGCGAGTTCTCCATCGATACCGACCAACCCGGTTCGGTTCTCGGAGACCTCGAAGCGCTGCAGGGTGTACGGAACTATCCCGTGCGGATCAAGTGCGCCAATCTCGCTTGGACGACGCTGCAGCAGGCACTGTCCGAAGCCTGAGCGGAGATCACCCGGGAATCGAACGACAGGCCAC
>JBBDWN010000037.1:0-6564 GCA_040902855.1 Acidimicrobiia bacterium
CACCATGTCGTCGAAGGTCGACTGTCGTTCCTCGGACGACGTCGCCTCACCCGTGCGGATGTGATCTGAGACCGTGGCGATGGTCAAGGCGCGCGCACCGAACTCCGCTGCGACGCCGTACAGCCCGGCAGCCTCCATCTCCACCGCCAGCACACCCATCTTGTCCATCATGTCGAACACACCCTCGACAGGGTTGTAGAAGAGGTCGGCCGAATGGATCAGCCCGGTGTGAACCGCGATCCCTCTGGCGTTGGCGGCGTCCACCGTTGCGCGAACGAGTTCGAAGTCGGCGACGGCGGCGAAGTCGAACCCACCGTACCGGGCACGGTTCACCCCCGAGTCGGTGCACGCACCGGTGGCCACCACCACGTCGCGCAGCGCGAGATCGGTGGAGATGCCGCCACACGACCCGACTCTGAACAGCCTCTTCACCCCGTAGTCCTTGACGAGCTCTGTCGCATAGATCGAGGCAGACGGGATTCCCATGCCGGTGCCCATCGTCGACACCGGCATCCCCTGGTACGTGCCGGTGTACCCGAACATGTTGCGCACGGCGTTCACTTGCACGGCGTCGTCGAGGAACGTCTCGGCGATGTACTTGGCGCGGAGCGGATCCCCCGGCAGAAGGATCGATTCGGCGAATTCGCCCGGGGATGCGGAGATGTGCGGGGTTGGCATCGAAGACCTCTCGTCGGAACGCTCGGACAGTAGCGATGCCGTCCGGGTCGAGTCAGCGGGTAGGAGCGCCGATCTCGAGAGCGACGACTTCGAACGCGCCAGTGGCCGCTTCGGTCAACTCCGCAGGAGTGCCCGTCAGGATCGGGAACGTCCCGTAGTGAATCGGGATCACCGTCTCGGTTTCCAGCAGCCGCCCGGCCATCGCCGCCTGACCGGGTCCCATCGTGAACCAGCCGCCGATGGGCAGGAACGCCACATCGGGCTCCCAGATCTCCCCGATGAGGGACATGTCGCCGAAGACCATGGTGTCGCCCGCGTGATACAGGGTCGGACCGCCGGGGAACTCCAGCACCCAGCCTCCCGCCTCGCCGCCCGGGACGACTCCCTCATCGCCGGATATCCCGCTCGAGTGGACCGCAGTCGTCAGGCTCGCCTTGATGCCGGCCACCGACCCGACGGTTCCTCCCTTGTTAGAACCGACAACGTTCTCGACGCCGACGCTCTCCAGCCACAGCCCGATCTCGTGAATGGCATGCACCTGCGCTCCCGTCGCCTTGGCGATCTCGACGGTGTCGCCCACATGGTCGAAGTGTCCGTGCGTGAGGAAGATGGCATCGACCCGGTCCTGGGTGTGCTCGGAGTCCGGACAGCTCGGATTGCCCGCAAGCCACGGATCGATGAGCACCGTGGTTCCGTCGTCTGCTCGAATGCGGACCGCCGCGTGTCCCAGCCAGGTGACTTCCAGTCCGCCGAGTTCCATGCGAACCCTCCTTGTCGACTACTTCCGATCCTATTGGACGCACCTATTGCCGCGCCTTCGCCGTCAGCCGAGAGGATCGAGACCATGCGCCCGCAGCAGCAGTGCGGCGATGTGAAGCGGGAGTCCGATGACGTTCGAGGCCGACCCTTCCACCGATGCGACGAACATCCCCCCGACGCCCTGCAAGGCATAGGCGCCGGCCTTGTCCAGCGGCTCGCCCGTCGCCACATAGCGGTCGATCTCGTTGTCCGTCATCTCGACCAATCGCACTAACGACCGATCGACCATGGAACTCATCGACTCGCCGGCGGAGACGGCCACACCCGTGAACACGGCGTGGGAGTCGCCACTGAGTCGCAAGAGCATCGTTCGAGCCTCACCAGGGTGCTCGGGCTTTCCCAGCACGCGACCGTCGTGGACGACGGTCGTGTCTGCCGCGATGACCACTGCGTCGGGTTCGTCGACGACGGACGCCTTCAACCGAGCGACTCGCTCGACATAGTGGTCTGGTTCTTCGTCCGGAAGCCGGCTCTCGTCGACATCGGGGATGACCACCCGGAACGTGAGCCCGATCGACTCGAGCAGAGTGGCACGGCGGGGCGAGCCGGAAGCGAGTATCAGGTCCATGGTCCGAGTCTGGCACGCGGGGGCGAGCAGACCACCAGGGACGCGATACTCACCCCGTGAACGGACCGTCTCCAACGATCATCGTCTCCCGACGGGTATCGCCCGGGCGAGAGCAGGAGTTCGAACGGTGGAACGCCCGAATTCGGGCACTGGCCGAGAGTTTCCCCGGCCACCTGGGATCAGAGGCCCAGCCGCCGAACGACGCCCACCCCGACGAGTGGATGATCGTGTACCGATTCGCCACCGCCGACCAACTCGATGCGTGGCTCACATCACCCGAACGACGCGCCCTCCTCGATGAAGGCAACACCCTGCTCGACGGGCCGGTTCGGGAGCAGAGGCTCGTCCAGTCCGAACCCGGCCCCGGCGCGGTGACGGCAGTCATGTCCCAACGCGTGCGTCCCGATGCGTGGGAGGAGTTTCGGAGGGCCCACGCCGAGATCTCTCTGGCCATGCGCGACTTCGACGGTTTCCTCTCGTGTGAACTCGCCGAACCCGTCCCGGGCGTTCAGGACGACCACGTGGTGCTGTTCGCCTTCGACTCGCGCCACAACCTCGACCGCTGGCTTCAGTCCGAAGAGCGTCGCCAGGTTCTCCGGCTGATCGAGCCGCTCATCGAAGGAGAGCGCACGTTGAACGTGGTGGGCGGGTTCGCCGGATGGTTCGATGTCGGTCGCGAGCCAGCCCGCTGGAAACAGGCAGTCACCGTCCTGATCGCTCTCTATCCGACGACCCTCTTACTCGGCTGGATACAGAGGGGGCTCCTGCCCGACGCGCCGTGGGTCCCCGCCCTCTTCGTCTCGAACGTAGGAGGCATCGCCATCCTCACCTGGCTGCTCATGCCGGCGGTGACCAGGCTGCTGTCACGCTGGCTGCAGCGGTGAGCATCACCGGCAGGTGGCGAACCAGTACACGTCACCGTCGCTGAACGCGAAACCGGCCGTGCCGGTGAACTGCTCGCCCTGGAAGGTGAAGGCGACCGGCGCGTCGAAGACGACCACCGTCGCAGAGCCGTGGGGAACCGAGTTCGGTCCCGAGACGGGGCCGTCGAGGCGGTAATCGACGAGTTCGAGGATCTCGCGCTCGACGAAACTCCGGCAGAGGTCCTCGCCGTACTGCTCGATCACGGACGAGTGGAGCCGCGTGGTGAGAGTGCCGGCGTCGCCTGCGCTGATCCAGCCGACGAAGTCCGCGACGAACTCTTCGATCAGGACGGTGGCATCCAGCACGGTCGTGGTGGTGCTCGGAGCCGAGGTCGTCGTAGGCGCGGTCGTCGTCGTGAGCGTCCCGCTTGCCTTCGCGGTCACCGTGCCCGCCGAGGTGGTCGCCAGCCGATTCGACGGCTCGTCGCTTGTCTGGTCTTTGGTGATCACCGCCGGGTTCGCCCTCGGCACCCGGCTGATCTGGAAGCGCGGCATCCGCAACTATGCAGGAGCCTCGGCCTGAGGGGCGACCACGACCGGGATCTCCGACTCGGCGAGCATGGCAGACATTGCGGGATCCTCCGCCGCCATGACAATTGCATCGGCGCCGAGGTTGGCAGCCAGCAGCAGCGTGTCCGAGACGACGTCGCCGAACAACGCAACGACGTGACAGTCGGCTCCGGGTGCCAATTCGGCGAGGTGCACGGTCGCCTTTGCACGGGCCTCATTCTCAGCAGAACGCCGCACCTGCCCTCGCTGTCCGGGCGCAAGGCTCTTGCCGACCATCGATCCCGAGAGCACCGAGATCAACACGATCGTGCCCTCCGCGCCGGCCAGATCTACTGCGAGGCTCAACGCACGCCGGGTCGAAGGGGTGCCATCGAAAGGGACGACAAAGTGACGCACCCCGCCAGGCTACGACGAGAAAACGCGGCGGAACGATCCTGAGTGACCGGTATTCTGCTCGGATGCAAGACCCCGTCGTGAGCGCTCGCGCGCTCACAAAACACTTCGACGACTTCGTCGCAGTCGATGCCATCGACTTCGATGTCCGACCTGGCGAGGCGTTCGGATTCCTCGGCCCGAACGGCGCAGGCAAGTCCTCCACGATGCGCATGATCGGCGCGGTCTCTCCGATCACCTCGGGCATGCTGCGGGTGTTCGGACTGGACCCCGCCACCGACGGACGTCAGATACGCGCCCGTCTCGGCGTCGTGCCCCAAGAGGACAACCTCGACCAGGAACTCACCGTCGAAGAGAATCTGATCATCTACGGGCGGTATTTCGACCTGCCCCGTTCGGTGATCCGGCCCCGCATCGACGAGCTGCTCGCGTTCGCACAACTGGAAGACCGCCGCCAGTCGAAGGTCGAGCCACTCTCCGGCGGGATGAAACGACGTCTCACCATCGCCCGCAGCCTGATCTCGGAACCCGACATCGTCCTCCTCGACGAACCGACGACCGGGCTCGACCCCCAGGCGCGCCACCTGCTGTGGGAACGGCTCTATCAGCTCAAGGAACGCGGCGTCACGCTCATCATCACC
Organism: Acidimicrobiia bacterium; assembly: GCA_040902855.1. Taxonomy (GTDB): domain Bacteria; phylum Actinomycetota; class Acidimicrobiia; order Spongiisociales; family ZC4RG35; genus DATHWB01. The sequence continues at coordinate 4,533 of JBBDWN010000037.1, forward strand.
ACCCACTACATGGACGAAGCCGAGCAACTGTGCGATCGCCTCGTGATCATGGACCGGGGCAAGATCGTGGGCGAAGGGTCCCCGGCCGAACTGATCGCCAACAACGCCACCCGAGAGGTGCTCGAGCTGAGATTCCGCGCCGAGGGCCGCCAGGCATCGATCGACCGCCTCGATGGGATCGGCAAGAAGCTCGAGATTCTGGCCGACCGGGTGTTGGTGTCGACAGATGACGCCGAGGCGAGCCTCGCCGAGGTGTATGCCAGGGACCTTCACCCGATCGCCAACCTCGTGCGTCGGTCGACACTCGAAGACGTGTTCCTGGCCCTCACCGGACGAACCCTCGTCGACTGATGGCGACACCGACCGCGATCCGCGTCGCCGAATCCGGGTGGAGGCGCTACAAGCACACGTGGCGGGCGTCCCTGTTCAGTTCCTTCGTCAATCCGGTGATGCTATTGCTCGCCATGGGTGTCGGGCTCGGATCGCTGGTGGACCGAGCCGGCGGTCCGGGCGGACTGCCCTACGTGGTCTGGCTGGCTCCCGGGCTGCTCGCCAACATCGCCATGCAAACCGCCGCAGGAGAATCGGCCTATCCCGTGATGGCCGGGATGAAATGGATCAAGAGCTACGACGCCATGCTCGCCGGCCCGCTCAACCCGATCGACATCGTTCTTGGTCACTTCACCTGGGTGTCGTTCCGAATCGCCCAGGTGACGGTGGTGTTCGCCGCCGTCGCCGTATGGCTGGCGGGCCTCGACCCGCTCGGAGCGTTCGCCGCCACCGGGGCTGCGCTCCTCACCGGGATGGCGTTCATCGGCTTGATCACTGCCTACACCGCCAAGTTCAACAGTGACACCTCACTCAGCAACCTGTTCCGCTACATCGTGGTGCCGCTGTTCCTGTTCTCGGGAGTGTTCTTCCCGATCAGCCAGTTACCCGGCTTCTTGCAGCCGCTCGCATGGGCGACGCCTCTGTGGCATGGCGTCGAGCTGAGCCGCTGGCTGTCCATCGGGATGGACTCGACCTTCTCACCGCTGGTTCACGCCGGATACCTGATCGTGGTCGGCCTCGCCGGCATGGTCCTCGCAGTCCGCTACTTCGAGATGAGGTTGGTGAAGTGAGTTCCCGCACTCTCAACCAGCGGACGATCCCGATCTCGGCCATCGGCGGTCTGCGAGCGCACCGGGTGATCGAACGCAACATCATGGTGTACCGACGAATCTGGAAGATCTTCGTGTCCGGATTCGCCGAGCCGGTGTTCTATCTACTGGCGATCGGTGTGGGAGTCGGTGCGCTGGTCGGCGACATCGAACTGGCCGACGGACGCCTCGTGCCGTACACCGCCTTCGTGGCGCCGGCACTGCTCGGGGCATCCGCCATGAACGGGGCGATCTACGAGTCGACGTTCAACATCTTCTTCAAGCTCAAGTACGGAAAGATCTACGACGGGATGCTGGCCACCCCGCTGCGGCCAGTCGACATCGCGGTCGGGGAGATCTCGTGGTCGCTGATCCGTGGCGGGGCGTATGCGATCGGGTTCATGTTTGTCATGCTCGGGTTCGGACTGGTCGGGTCCTGGTGGGCGGTGCTGACAGTCCCGGCGGCGCTGCTGATCGGGCTGGCGTTCGGGTCCGTGGGAATGGCCGCCACTTCGTTCATGCGGAGCTGGCAGGATTTCGACATGGTGCAACTGGTGTCGCTCCCGCTGTTCCTGTTCTCGGCGACCTTCTATCCGCTCGAGGTCTACCCCGAGGTGATCCAGCAGTTCACCCGCATCTCGCCGCTCTATCACGGAGTCGAACTGATCCGGGGTCTGACGATCGGCGCCCTCGACTGGTCGATGGTCGGCCACGCCGGCTTCCTGGTGGTGATGGCCGCCATCGGAATGACGGTCGCTTCCCGGCGCCTCGAACGCCTCCTCCTCACCTGAAAACCCGAACTCGTGCGCGAAAACCACCGTATAGGTGGTGCTGAACCCTGGGTTCGCCGACGCGATACGATCGGTAGATGGAGCCGATGACTACTGAGCGCC
>JBBDWN010000038.1:0-6521 GCA_040902855.1 Acidimicrobiia bacterium
GACGCTCCGAGCACCGCCACCGACACCACAACCGACTCCCGGAATCTTGCGAGCCGCCACTATACGCATATGCGCATGATGAGGCCATCTCTCCCCTCGCGACCGAGGCTCTGCGCGAGAGTGCTGGGGGGAGACAGCCGAGCGCCAGCGAGGCAGAGGGGGGCCATCTCTCCCCCTCGCGACCGAGGCTCTGCGAGGGAGTGCTGGGGGGAGACAGCCGAGCGCCAGCGAGGCAGAGGGGGGCCAACCGCGCGGCCGCCAGACCCGTCAGAAACTCCGCGCGAGAGGTGATCGACGAGTTCGCAGAGCTGACGGCCCCCCTGGCCGGGCAGAGCCCGGCCTGTCCCCCCAAACGGCCTGCGGCCGAGGGGGGACCAATCACTCGCTGACGCTCGCTTCCAGCGGGTAGGGCGGGATCGGCTCGGAGCGGACCCAGTCGATGATCAGGTCCTCGGCGTCGGGGCCGAGGACGACAAGAACGAAAGTGAGAAATGCCTCGGTGGTGACGGTCTTGCCCGAAAAGGTCGCCACGTAGGAGCGGAGAAAGTCGAAATACTCGTCGTCGCCGACGAACTCGCGGAGAGCCACAAGCGCCAGGCCCCCTCGCAGGTACACCGAGGCGTTGAACAGGTCTTGACCGGGCGGATGATCGGGCGGGGGAACGCCGGGTAGGGACATGGCATCCCACGCTCGCCGCACCTCGGCCTCATACGCCTCCCGCCCCAGATCCCGCTCGATCCACCGCCACGTCATGAACGTGGCGAACCCCTCGTTGAGCCAGATGTCGTCCCACTGGCCGAGGCCGATCTCGTTGCCGAACCACTGATGAGAGAGTTCGTGGGCGATGACGATGGTCCCCCAGGCGGCACTGGTCGTCGTGTAGGTCGACAACGTCTGGGTCTCGAGCGCCGCCGGGAAGTCCGAGTCGACGACGACCGCACCCGACCCGACGAACGGGTAGGAACCGAGATCGGATTCGAGCGCCGCCAGGATCTCGGCCTGTCGGTCGAATCCGGGGGGGAGCGGCGCGGCGTTGCCCATCCAGGTCACCACGCCGTCAGCCGTCGTGACCGGTGCGAAATCCCCGATCGCCATCGGAATCAGGTATGGCGCCACCATCGGAATGTCGAATCGGTAGGTGCGGAGGTCGCCGTCGACGACAACGGGAGTCGCGGTGCCGCCGGAAACGACGACATGCGGGGAGGGAACCGTGACTCGCAGGACGACGTCTGCCCGATCGGTCGGATGGTCGTTCACGGGAAAGACTCCTGACGCGCCGTCCGGTTCGGAGAACAGGAACACCGACACTCCGTCACCGCGCTGCCATCCGGTGGGAAAGGGAAAGTCGGTCAGATCCACCGGGCGAGGCGCTCCGTGATAGTCGAGCATCACGGTGAACTCGTCCCCCGTCGGAATGGTCTTGGCGGGGGTGATTCGCATGTCGCGGGCGTCACGGACGAAATCCGCCGGCTCTCCGTCCACCGCGACAGCCGTCACCGTGAAACCGACGAAATCGACGGTGAACGATGCGAGCGGGAGGGTCGCCACTGCCTCGATGGTTCCTGCGCCTTCGATGTTCGTCAGCGTGGAGTCGACACTCAATGCGATGTCGTAGGAGATGACGTCATATCCGGCGTTGCCGAGGTCGGGAAACATGCGGTCGCCGACTCCGGCCTCGGCTCGCACCCCCGGAATCTCTGCGGCGGTCGTCGTGGTGGCCACCGTCGAGGCCGTGGTGACGGAGGCGGGCAGCGTCTCGGTTGCGGAGGTGCAGGCCGACAGAAAGGCGACCAAGAGAGTGAAGCGTCTCATTCCTCCTCGGCCGTGGGGGCCGGGCCGGGATCCTCGAGTCCCTGTTCCAGCGCCCAGTCCCGCGTCATGGCGTATGCCTCCGCGACACTGTATTCACCGTCCTCGATCCGGCGTTCCAGCAGCATGTCCATGACATCGCCGACCATCGGACCCGGCCTGATCCTCAAATACGAGATGACGTCGTTGCCGTCGATGGGCGGGCGCAACGCTTCGATCGTCTCCCGCTCACGCAATTCGGCGATGCGGAGTTCCAGCTCGTCGATTCGCTGTTGGATGGCAGCCGCCCGCCGGGCGTTGCCGGTGGTGACATCGCAACGGACCAACTCGTTCAGATCTTCAAGCAGGTCGCCTGCGTCGCGGACATAGCGGCGAACCGCCGAATCGGTCCAGCCCATCTTGAGTGTGTGCGGTCGCAGATGGAGGAACACGAGTTGACGAACCTCGGACACGAGATCATTCGGATACCGGAGCTGGCGAAGCCGGTCCCGAGCGATTCGGGCGCCCACGACCTCGTGATGATGAAAGGTCACCCCTTCATCTCCGAACGCTCGGGTATCGGGCTTGCCGACGTCGTGCAGGAGAGCGGCCAGGCGCAGACGGAGGCGAGGAGAGGTCTTTTCGGTCACGGCGATCGTGTGGGCCAACACATCCTTGTGCTTGTGAACCGGATCCTGCTCCATCGCCAGCCGAGACATCTCCGGAAGAAAGTGATCGGCGAGACCGGAGGCGACGAGCGCCGTCAAAGCGGCACCCGGCTCCGGGGCGGTGATCAGCTTCGAGAACTCGTCCCGGATCCGCTCGGCGGAGACGATGGCCAACCGGTCCCCCATCGCACGCACAGCTGCAACCGCCGCCTCGTCCGGCGTGAAACCAAGTGTCGCCTGGAATCGGAACAAACGCAGCATGCGGAGGGGATCGTCGGAAAAGGAATCCTCCGGAGCGCCGGGAGTGCGCAGAACCCCGGCCGCCAAGTCCGCCAGTCCACCGCACGGATCGATCGTCTCGGTCGCCGGCAATGCCAGTGCCACCGCATTGATCGTGAAATCACGCCTGACCAGGTCGTCTTCGATGCGGTCCGAGAACGTGACGTCCGGCTTGCGTGACTCGTTTCGATAGACCTCCGAGCGGAAGGTCGTGATCTCGAAGAGCCATTCACCGATCCTGGCGCCGATCGTGCCGTAGGCCTCGCCCATTCCGAACACCGAGTCAGCCCACCCTTCGACGAGCCGGCGGATATCCAGCGGACGGGCATCGGTGGTGAAATCGAGGTCGTCGACCGGTCGGCCCAACAGGGCGTCCCTGACGGACCCGCCCACGAGGTAGAGGGAGAATCCGGCCTCGCGGAAACGAGCAGCCAACTCGACGGTCGGCGACCCGTCCGCGACGAGCCATCGCAGCCGTTCGGGGATCATGAGACCATCAGGCTACAAGCGGTCAGCCGCGAGACTTCACCAGCCGAGGAGACCGACGACGATCAGACCTCGATCCCTGCTGGCGGCGTTTGGGCCCGACAATTCGTGGGGGGCTCCTCACGAAGGGCGGGGCGACGGGCCCAGTGACGTCACGCCAGCGACCGTTCGACCTCAGCGACGACCTCGAAGGCCTCGGGTGGGGATGTGTGCGGTCCGTACGCCGTGTCGTTGCCGCCGGCAAATCCCCTGAGGGTCTGGGCAACCGACTCGGTGATGGCGGCGAGGCTGTATCCCCCTTCGAGGAAGGTGACGATGCGATTCGGCTCGACGACCGTGGCCAGGGCAGCGGCCATCTGCCCATAGTCGGCGGCTTCGAGCCGAAGTTCGGCAAGCGGGTCGTGGGCGTGGGCGTCGAACCCGGCTGACACCAGAATCCAGTCGGGTCGAAACGCGGCGAGCGTCGGGAGGATGATTCGACCGGTGATTTCCCGATAGACGTCTCCCGCCGTTCCGGCAGGGAGCGGGATGTTGACGATGGTCCCGTCTGCGTTCGCTCCCCCCCGCTCGCTGATGCCGCCGGTCATTGGATAGAACGGGTGCTGATGCGCTGAGATGTACAGCACATCAGGGTTGTTCCACACAAGGGACTGAGTTCCGTTGCCGTGATGGACATCCCAGTCGACGATCGCCACCCGCTTTCCGTGAGCCGTCAGCGACACTGCCGTGACGACTGCGTTGTTGAAGAGGCAGAAACCCATCGCCTGGGCGGCGAGGGCATGGTGACCGGGTGGGCGAACCGCCAGGAACGCGGTGGCATCCGTTGCCTGCTCCAGGATCGCCACGGCCTGCGGTCCGGCACCGGCCGCCCGCAGCGCCGCATCCCACGAGGCTTCGACCGCCACCGTGTCGGCATCGAGAGGACCGCCGCCGGCGGCACAGAACCGCTCGAGGGCGTCGATATATTCGGACGTGTGGACTGCGGCGAGCGTCTCCCTCTCCACGTGCACCGCCTCGATACGACGCACCGAGAGGCCAGCAGAGCGGACGCCGCGCTCTGCGGCGTCAAGCCGGGCAGGTCGTTCGGGGTGCCACGACCCGGTGTCGTGCTGGGAGAACGCAGGATGCGTGACGTAGAGGACTTCCACCCCGCTACTTTGCCATCGATGGTCACTGGTCGATGAACGCAGCAGGAACGGTCACCGTCCGCGGCGACTGGCCCGGACTCGTCACGCTTCGATCCGGCTGGTGGAAGGCGGTCGCCCGGCCACTCAACGACGACTCGAAAGACGCCGTGCTGAGGGCGGAGCGGAGTTCCGTCGAATTCGTACGCCGGTGTGCCGAGTCCCTTCTCCAACTCGGAGCGACAGGTGTCCACTCCCCGCCCCTCATGCGCGGCACCGACCGCATGTTCCGGGCGGCCGGATTCACGCCGCATGTCGAACTTCTCCTCCTCGAACGGGATCTCCGTCGCGACGTGCCACCGCTGGCAGGGGTCCGGGTGGCCACGGCCGCGGATCGAGAGGTTGCCGTCGAGATCGACGGCAGCGCCTTCGAGGGCGACTGGCGGGTGGGGCGGCTCGGGCTGGCCGACGCCCTGACCGCAACCGCTGCCTCGACGATGCTCTTCTTGGACGACGGTGGCGGCTTTGCGATCGTCGGCATCTCGACCGAGATCGGGTATCTCCAGAGAATCGCCGTCGACCCCGTCCGCCAGGGCACCGGGGCCGGACGGACCCTGCTGAGAGGCGCGCTCGCCTGGGCCAAGAGCCACGGGGCCCGTACCATGCTGCTCAACACGCAGTTGGACAACGAGAGGGCGGCCCACATGTATCGGTCCGAGTCTTTCACGGTCCTTCCGTCCCGCCTGACGATCTACCGGTTCATCCCGTGATCCGCGTCGTCACCGACTCGGCAGCGGATCTGCCCGTAGAGATGAGAACGCGGCTGGGCATCACGGTCGTTCCGCTCACCGTTCGCTTTGGTACCGAGACTTTCACCGACGGCGTCGACCTCGACGCCGCCTCCTTCTGGCCGCGTCTGGAAGCCGGCTCCGGGCTGCCGGAAACTGCGGCGCCGAGCGCCGGTGCATTCATCGACGCCTTCGAACGGTTGGCGGACGACGGCGCGGGTGGCGTCGTGGTCGTCTCTCTGTCGTCGCGATTGTCGGCCACACATCAGGCGGCCATCATCGCGGCCGAGAACTTTCGGAGAATCCCTGTCCGCGTCGTCGACTCGCACACCGTGTCGATGGCCCAGGGGCTCGTCGCCGTCGCTGCGGCAGAAGCCGCCGGGGATGGATCCGCCCTCGACGACGTGGCCGATGTCGCCGTCGCCGCCGTCGCTCAGGTCGACATCCTCGTCGCGCTCGACACCGTTGACTTTCTCAGGCGTGGCGGCCGAATCGGCGGCGCCCAGGCGGTGATCGGCGGTCTGCTCGACGTCAAGCCGCTCCTCACCGTCGAGGACGGCGTCGTCGCAGCGGCCGGTCGAGTGCGAACTCGGTCGAAGGCGCGTGCAGCCATTATCGACAGGGCTTCAGCGCATCGCAGCGCACGACGGATGGCGGTGCTCCATGGCGGGTCCGACGATGTCGGTGAAATCGTCGACGCCATCCGGGCCGTCGTCGGAACGCACGTCTTCGTTGCCGAACTGGGGCCGGTGGTCGGCACGCACGCCGGACCGGGAACCATCGGCGTCGCCTACCAGCAGGTCTGAGTGCCACTCCCACTCCCCGATCGCTATCGCCTCGAAGTTCGTCTCGGTCGCGACGACGACATCGAACAGTGGCTGGTCACGGACGAGTCGCTCAGCCGTCCGGTGCTCATCCGGTTCCTCGGCCCCGAGGCGGATGCCGAGCGACGCTCCCAGTTCCTGGACTCGGTACGAGCGGCCGCGATCGTGAACCATGCCCATATGGCGTCGGTGTTCAACGCCGAAGAGCTCGACAACGGCGCCTATTCGGTGAGCGAGTGGACCGGCGGGGTCACACTCGGTGATCGGCTCGAGTCCTCCGAGACCATTCCGGTCGACGAGTTCCTCCCCAACGCCGCCGGTCTGGCGGACGCCCTCGCCGCCCTTCATGGCGAGGGCCACGTCCACGGGGCCATCGATCCGCACGCGGTGTTCCACACGGTTGCCCATCCCGCACAACTCGGTGCATTTGGCCGCATCCCCAAAGACCACACTCCCTCGGACGACGTTCGCTCGCTCGCCACCGTGCTCGAGCTCGGTCTGACGGGTTCGCCCCCAGGGGGACCCCCTCCCTCCGAAATCGTCGACGGCCTCGACCGGGCGGTC
>JBBDWN010000039.1:0-1041 GCA_040902855.1 Acidimicrobiia bacterium
CCCATGATGTAGATCGGGAACATCGGCGGCGTGTTCCCGAGTGAATCGGACTCGGCGTGGAACCCGTACCGCAAATAGTCGCCGAGATCGGCGTTGGCGTTGGCGACCGCGGACTTTCGGACGAACACGACGGCCATGCCCGACGGGGCGAGGTTCTTCTGGACCCCTCCGTAGACGAGGTCGTACCGGTCCCAATCGATCGGACGGGCGAGATACTCCGAGGACATGTCCCCCACCAGCCGCACGTCGGTCTCGGGGAACTCGACCATGCGAATCCCGCCGATGGTCTCGTTGGTCGTCACGTGCAGATAGCGCGAATCCGACTCGACCTCGATCTCTGCCGGATTCGGCATCGCCGTGTAACCGCCGTCGGCGCCATCCCAGGCGGCGTACACCGAGCCGTGATGCCGGGCATTCACCAACGCCTTGTCGCCCCACGTCCCCGACACCACGTACCCGGCACGTTCGCCTGATCCGAGAAGGTTCATCGGGATCATCGCAAACTGGAGGGTGGCGCCTCCCTGAACGAAGAGAATGTCGAAGTCGTCAGGGGCGGCGGAGACCGAACGCGTCAACTCCATCGTGCGGGCGTGCACCGCCTCGTATTCCTTGGAACGGTGACTCAACTCGACCAGGGACATTCCGGTCCCGGCAAAGTCGAGGAACTCGTCTCGTGCTTCCGCGAGGACATCCTCGGGGAGAGTGCAGGGTCCTGCACCGAAGTTGTGGGCGCGCATTTTTCTCTTCCGTCGAGTCATCGAAATCGTAGGTGGTCATCCGCGTCTCGTAGCCTGAACCGATGGACGGATTCACCGAGGTCGAAGTACGCCGGGTCGGGCCCGAGGGATCGGTATCGGAGAGTGACCGAGTCGCGACCGAGTCTCCTTTCGAAATGCGGCTCGGATCGACGCCGATTGCCGTCCTCATGCGCACGCCCGGCCAGGAGTTGAACCTTGCCACCGGGTTCTGCCTCACCGAAGGCATCCTCCTCGATCCATCGGAACTTGGGGGAATCGAACAACTCGACGGCGATCGGTATGT
>JBBDWN010000040.1:0-6471 GCA_040902855.1 Acidimicrobiia bacterium
AGGGTTCGGCACCACCTATACGGTGGTTTTCGCGCACGAGTTCAGGCTGCGAGCAGATGAGCGAGGGTTTCGGTGATGCGCGATGGATAGTTCACGACGTCATCCCATGTGAACCTGAGAATCCGCCAGCCATGGACGGCAGCGTCTCGATCGCGAGCGCGATCGGCTTCGAACGCCGCCCGCTGACCGTGGTACCGACGGGAGTCCCATTCAATCGCGAGCTTTCGATCCGGATAGGCATCGTCGAATCGACGCCCCGTCGTCCAAGGGATGGGAAACTCAGGTACGGGAACCGGCAATCCCGCGTCGGCGATCAGCTTCCGGCCCCTTTGCTCGAGGACGGAAGCAGACCGATCCGCACCCGAGCGGACTTCCAGAACCTTGCGCATGGTCGTGATGCCCGGCTTTCCCCTCCGCCCAACCGCTTCCACGACGGCCTCGACTTCGAACAACTCGACGGATTCCCTAGTGATGAGTTGGTCGAGAAGCCTTCCGATGAGCGATGCGGGACGGTCGGATGCAAGGTCCACGACGGTCCGTGCGACGGTCGTCACCCGAATGCGGTTGATTTCGGTGACGTGCCAATCGTCCAGATCATGGGTCCGCCGAATGTCGACATCGGGAAACCGATGCGTCGTTCGTGAATGGTGTGAAGCGACAACCCGGTCGCTCGTGACAAACGGGAACTCATGTACCTCCGCCGCAGACTCGTGCGAGATCACGACACCGGGCCAGGCTGCCAGCACCGACCGCATCAGATTCCGACGATCGGCCGGTTCGGCGAGGCGGTACACGCCGCGCGCTACGACCCGCCACTGACCGCTCGCCACGCGACCCTCGATCATCCGGGCCGTGATCCCCAGCTCGTTCAGTTCCTTCCGGGTGATGACTCCACCGTTCGCAAGGGCTTGGTCGTACGCAAGACGGTATCGCTCTGACATTGGTGCACCATGTCGAACCTCAGGCAGCGAGTCCAGGCCCTCGTTCTCGTGCGCGAAAACCACCGTATAGGTGGTCCTGAACCCTGGGTTTGGGTTTGGGTTGGGGGGTTAGGTGTCGTCGGTGCCGGAGATGTCTTCGCGCGGGATGCCGAGGAGGAAGAGGGCGGCGTCGAGGTACGGGACGTTCAATGTGGTGTCGGCCGCGTCCCGAACCACCGGCTTGGCGTTGAACGCGATCCCCAGACCGGCGGCCGCAAGCAGATCCAGATCGTTGGCGCCGTCGCCGATGGCGACGGACTGTTCAACCGGAACTCCGTACTTTTCGGCGAGCTCTCTCAGGATCTCGGCCTTCCGCTCTCGGTCGACGATCCGACCCACCAACTCCCCGGTCAGCAGGCCGTCGACGATCTCCAGTTCGTTTGCCTCGGCGTGATCCAGGTCGAGACGCTCTTTGAGCTTGTCGGTGAAGAGGGTGAAACCGCCCGAGACGACACCGACCGTCATCCCCAGACGCTTGAGCGTCGCGACAAACGTTCGTGCCCCCGGCGTCAGTGCGATGCGGTCCGCCACCCGTTCGATGGCATCGACCTCCAACCCGGCCAGCAAGCGCACCCTGGCCCGCAACGCCACCTCGAAATCGATCACCCCTTCCATCGCCTGCCGAGTGAGTTCCGCCACTTCCTCAGCGACACCCGCCTCTTCGGCCAGGAGGTCGATCATCTCGTTCTGGATCAGCGTCGAGTCGACGTCGAGCACGATCAGTCGCCTCGCCCGGCGGTGCAGACCTTCTGCCTGGATGGCGATGTCGACGGGGTTCGAAGCGGCGACGTCGACGAGGGCGCGGCGCATCACGTCGATGTCACCGTCGGTGATGGCGAGTTCGTATGCGATCACCGGGTAACGGGACAGACGGAAGATCCGGTCGATGTTCCCGTCGCCGGAGGCGATCGCCCTCGCCACGGCCCCGAACACCTCCGGACCGACCTGACGACCGATCACCGTCACCGCCGACCGGGTTCGGTGTTCGCTCGGCGCATCCTCGACTACCTCGAAGTCGAGGCGCAGATCCTTCTCCCAACCGTAGAACAGCAGGTCCTTGATGATCGTGTTGCCGGCAGGGACATCGATGAGGATGTCGAGGGTGAGGCGGCCCCGCACCACGATCTGCTCGACGTCGAGCAGTGCAGCACCGCCGGTTTCGAGCACCCCCATCAGACCCGCCGTGATGCCGGGACGATCGAGAGCGGAGACACGGACGAGAACTGTGGATGCCACGGTCGGCAAGGCTACCTCCGGCCCGCACCGTCTCGATCTCGGTACGATCTTCCGTCGGATCGAACAGAGAGATGACCACGTGAGCGACAACCCCTACAGGCTTCCTCGTACCGCCCTCCCGCAGCGGTACGAGTTGCGTCTCGAACCGGACCTCGAAACCTTCACATTCTCGGGGGACGAGACCATCGTTTTGGACATCATCGAGCCTTCAGTCCAGATCATCCTGAATGCCGTCGACATCGAGATCGACCAGTCCATCCTCACCGACGCCGATGGTGCTCTCGTCGGCCGGGTCTCCTACGACGAACCCATGCAGAGGGCGATCTTCGACTTCGAGCGGCCGCTCGCCGCCGGCCCCGCCGAACTGAACCTCCGATTCCGCGGGGAGCTCAACGACCAGTTGGTCGGGTTCTACCGCTCCAGGTTCACCGACGTCGACGGCAACGAGCAGGTGGTCGCAACCACCCAGTTCGAGGCGACAGACGCCCGGCGCGCCTTCCCATGCTTCGACGAACCAGACATGAAGGCCACGTTCGCCGTCACCCTCGTCGTGCCCGACCATCTTCTGGTCGTATCGAACGGCGCCGAAGTCGCCCGCCTCCCGGTCGAAGACGACAAGGTCGCCGTGACTTTCGCCGAGACGATGAAGATGTCGACCTATCTCGTTGCCTTCGTCGTTGGCCCGTTCGAGGCAACCGACCCGATCGACGTCGACGGCGTGCCCCTCCGCGTCATCGCACCGAAAGGCAAGGAGCACTTGACGGCCTTTGCTCTCGAGTGCGGCGAGTTCTGCCTCCGGTACCTCTCGTCCTACTACGACATCCCCTACCCGGGGGACAAGGTGGACATGATCGCCATTCCCGATTTTGCGTTCGGAGCGATGGAGAACCTGGGCTGCATCACGTTCCGGGAGACTGCCCTTCTCGTCGATCCGGAGACCGCCACCCAGGCAGAGCTGGTCCGCATCCTGGATGTCGTCGCCCACGAGTTGGCCCACATGTGGTTCGGCGACCTCGTCACGATGAAATGGTGGGACGGCATCTGGCTGAACGAGGCGTTTGCCAGCTTCATGGAGATGAAGGCGACCGACGCCATGAAGCCCGAGTGGAAGCGGTGGTTGTCCTTCAGCGCCGTGGAGCGCCCTTGGGCCTACGACACCGACGGGCTCAAGACGTCGCGCCCGGTCGAGTTCGAGGTGACGTCTCCGGAAGAGGCGAACGAGATGTTTGATGCCCTCACCTACGGGAAGGGGTCTTCGGTTCTGCGCCAGATCGAGCAGTACCTGGGCGAGGAAGTCTTTCGTCAGGGCGTCGGGGACTACCTGCGGACGCATTCACACGGCAACACCGTCACACGAGATCTGTGGGCGGGCCTTGACCGAGCGTCGGGTCTCGACGTGGGGGCGATCATGGACACCTGGATCCTCCAGGAGGGGTTCCCGCAGGTGGATGTGTCGTCGACCGACGAGGGACTCCGCCTCCAGCAGCGTCGGTTCCTCTTCATACCGGACGAGACCGATCAGACGCTGTGGAAAATCCCGGTCCAGATCCGCGGCGAATCGGCGGGAAGGCCGTTCGAGAAGAAGACGCTGCTCGAAACGTCGAGCAGCGTGGTCGAGATCGAAGGCCCTGTCGACTGGGCAGTCGTGAACGCCGGAGGCCACGGCTTCTACCGGGTGACGTATTCCGAACCTCTGGCGAAGGCCCTGCGGGCGAATATCGACGAACTCGACGACAACGAGCGCTACGTCCTGATCTCGGACACCTGGGCGATGGTCGAGTCGGGTCAGGTCGGCGCAGCCGCCTTTCTGGAACTCGCATCCGCCTACCGCGACGAGTTCGAGTTCTCGATTTGGCAGGCCGTGATCGGCGGCCTTGCCTCCCTCGAGCACCATGTCGTCTCCGACGCGGACCTTCCTTCATTCCAGAAGATGGTTGGCGAGATCGTTCGACCTTCGCTCGACCGGTTGGGCTGGGATCCGAAAGCGGACGATTCCGATCTGACCCGGAGGCTGCGAGGTCTTGTGATCGGAGCGCTGGGCAGGATGGCGGCGGACCCGGACGCCATCGAGCGGTCGCGGAAGATGGGGCGGTCGTGGATGAACGACCCGAAGTCGACCGATCCTGACGTCGGTCAAACGTCCCTCTTCACCTTGGCCGCCCATGGTGGAGATGAGGACTATGAATCCGTGTTCTCTGCGTACAAGTCGGCGCGCACGCCGCAGGTGGAACTCCGCCTGCTGCAGGCTGTCACGTTCTTCGACGACAGCGTGTATACCGACCGCACGCTCGATGCCATCAAAGACGGCTCGATCCGCAGCCAGGACGGTTCGTGGGTGGCAGCGCGTCTCCTCGGCGGTCGAAAGAGTGGAACACACGCCTGGCGGCGCCTGCGCGAGGACTGGTCCACCTTGATTGGGCTGATGCCTCCGCTGACTCTTCGTCGACTTGTCGAAGGGATCCCGGAACTCTCACGTCTGGACGTCGCAAACGACGTCCAGGCGTTCCTTGCCGAGACGAAGGTTCCGCACGCCGAGAAGGCGACCGTCCAAAACCTCGAGAAGCTCCGCTCCAATGTGATCCTGCGGGAGCGAGAAGCGGACTCGTTCTCGGAGTATCTCTCCGGGCGCAGCTGACGAGTCGTGAAACCAGGAAGGGCCCCCGGATCTCCGGGGCCCTTCTCACATGTCAGAGTCCGTTCACTTGACCTCGACCGAGGCGCCTGCTGCTTCGAGCTGCGCCTTGGCCTTCTCGGCGGCTTCCTTGTCGACGCCTTCGAGCACCGGATTGGGTGCACCGTCGACGAGGTCCTTGGCTTCTTTGAGTCCGAGGCTGGTGATGGCCCGGACTTCCTTGATGACCTTGATCTTTTCGGCGCCGGCGCCGGTGAGGATGACGTCGAACTCATCCTGTTCTTCGACTGCGGCAGCGCCTGCGTCGCCACCGGCGGGTGCCGCGGCAACAGCCATCGGGGCAGCCGCGGTCACGTCGAAGCGATCCTCGAACGCGTCGAGGAAATCCTTGAGTTCGAGGACGGTCATTTCCTCGAATACGGTCAGCAGTTCGTCAGTTTTCATCTTTGCCATGGTTCATTCCTCCTCGGCCGTAGCGACCGGTTCGGCGGGGGCCGAATCCGCCGGGGCTTCGCCCGACGGGGTGGGTTCCCCCGACTCCTTCTTCTCGAGCAGTTGCGACATCATCGTTGCGGCGTTGCGTGTGAACGACGCGAACATCCCGGCGCCCTTGTAGAGGGGGGCCTTGGCTGCGCCGGCGATCTTCGCCAGCAGCACTTCACGAGGCTCGATCGACGCCAGCTTCTTGACTTGTTCGGGGAGGAGAACCTCTCCGGACAAGATGCCCGCCTTGATCACGAACTTCTCGTTGGCGTCGCCGACGTCGCGCAGCGCCTTGGCTGTCGCCACGGGATCTTCGTTGGCGAACGCCAGTGCGGTCGGGCCGATGAGGTGCTCGTCGATACCTTCGATCGACAGCTCCTCGGCGGCCCGACGGGCCAGGGTCATCTTCACGACCTTGTACTCCGCGCCTGACTCACGCAGTGACGCCCGCAGCTTCTGCAGCTGGGTCACGGTGAGACCACGGAATTCGGTCACGAACACGGCCTGCGCCGCTTCGATCCGCTCCTTGATGTCTGCAACCGCCTGGACCTTCTCAGGTCTCGGCATTCCGCTCCTCCTTCACATAAAAACGGCCCCCCGGCATGGCGCGACACGGGAGGCTCTGAGGAGCCGACCTGCGGTGGCGGGGCCGCCCGATGGACGGAACCCTTTCAGCGTCGAAACGCACCGACCGGTCTAGGGCCGAGGAGATCTATTGGAGTTGCAGCGGTCAGGATACGGCCGGGACGACCTCTCCGCCAAGTCCGGTTCTCCAACCTCCCAGGATTTGTCTGGACAGCGACGATGTCGCGCGAGATAGTGGAACGAGGTCAGGGGGTCTCCGGACGAACTGGGCGGTATCAACCGAACCGCCTCCGCCCACCTCCCGGACCGAAGTTGGGCCTACCAGCGTATGTGGAAAAGTCGGGACAGATCCCTACCTCCCCGACCCGCATCCGGTAGAGACGGCAGACCTGGCAGCCGAGCCCAAGGACCGGACCCGGGGACCCCCTCGTCTTCTTTCGCGCAAGAGGCACCGCCACACGGACGGTGCCTCTTCATCTTTCATTGGTACCGTGTCAGACGGCGGTCTTGGCGAGATCCTCGACCTGAGACGTGTCGATCTTGACGGACGGCCCC
>JBBDWN010000041.1:0-6414 GCA_040902855.1 Acidimicrobiia bacterium
ACGACCAGCAGCATGAAAGCGTTCAGTAGTGGTGGCAGGACCGCCAGTTCGGTCGAGACCGCTCCACGTTGGCGGCCGGGAGGGTTCATCGCTGCGGCTCCGGGATGAACCGTTCGACCGGCCCTGCCGCCTCGGCGGTTACCTGCCAGTCGAATCCGGGTAGGAGGCGGGGAGCCCGGCCGGTCACTTGGACGGTGACGGTGTCGACGGTGCGGGTGATGCTCACTTCGGCTTCGGTGAGGTTGCCGGCTGATTCGAGGAACCATCCGGCGGCCCGGATTCCGTCTTCTTCGGTCCCCTCGGCGACTTGGGCGGCGTCAACCGCCTCTCGGGCTGCGGCGTGGGCGACTTGGTGGGCGTGCCACCACAGTCCGATCTGGAACGGGACGAGGACGAGCGCGATCAACACCGGCATGACCACCGCCAGCTCAGTGGAGGTCAGCCCTTCGTCTCCTCGTCGGGTCGGGTCCATCGTCACGTCGGTCTGCCGGATCAGGGGCTGGGTGGGGCGACGTTGTCGGGGATTGCTTCGGCGTTGGATCGCATCTTGGCGATGAGGATCAGTCCGGCGGCGACGGCGATGGCGACCAGCACGCCGGTGAGGACGGCGGCCTCGGTTGACATCGCTCCTCGCTCGTCGCGGAGGTGGACGCCGAGTCGGTTGAGACCGAACTCGATGAGGAGGCGGGTGTAGTCGATGTATGCGGTCATGACGGTTGTTCCTTTCACTGACGGGTCGTCGGGTCACGATGACTGGGTTGGGTTGGGGTGTTTGGGGTCATGGGCCGGTCCCGGGGGTGGAGATGGCTTCGACGACACCGAAGCCGATGAAGAGGATCATTCCGACGACGAGAGTGACGACTGGTAGCAGCATCTTCTCGGTGGCGGATTCGGCTTGGGCTTCGATGGCGGCGGTCTGACTGGACCGCATCGAGTCGGCCTTGGCGGCGAGGGACGCCCGGATGCGGGCTCCCTGGTCACCGGCGAGGTGGGCTGCTGCCGCCAATTCTCGGAGTTCGTCGACACCGAGTTCTTCTCCCAGCTCGTCGAAGACGTCCCAGGGGGTGCGGTTGGTGAGACGTGCCCGGCGGAGGGCGCTTCGGATCTCGGTGAACGCCCATCCGTCGCCGAGGTCGGCGGCGGTGTGTAACGCCGTTTCGAGTCCGCCACCACCGGCGAGGATGATGGTGACCAGATCCAGATAGGCCGACAGGCTGTGACGGAAGTCCCGGCGGCGACGTTCGATCCGTTCTGTCAGGCCGAGGTCGGGATACATGAAACCGGCCAGCCCGAAGGCGACTGCCAGGGTCACGGTCCAGCCGGCGCTGATGTTCACTCCGCCCACTGCCGCCACGACGGTGAAGACGACCGGGATCCCGGATCCGGCTGCGCCTGTGACCAGTTTCTCATAGGCGTGGGCCTCGATTGTCTTGTCGAGTGTCCGAAGGCGACGCCGGAGCTGGCCGACGTCTACCAGTCCGGTGGCCTCGAGGATCCGGACAACCACCATGCCTGCTCGTTCGGTGACCCGCCCTGGACTCAGCTGTCCGGTGTCGGTGATGGCATAGCGTGGGCGTCTCAGGTCGGCGAGGGCGATGTGGAGGGCCACCGGTGGAGGGAACAACGCCCGGCCGATGAGGAACAGCCCGAACCCGACGCCGGCGCCGGTGGCGATGACTGCCAGCAGTGTCATTGCCACTGCTCCTGGCGTGAGGTGTGACGCAGCCTGAACCGTTGGGGTGTTTCGAGTTGGCCGTAGTGACGAAGCATCACCCCCGCACCGAAGAACACTGCGGTCACGACCACCAGCCAGCCTTGACCGGCGGCGGTGTCGTAGGGCTCGAGCAGGTGACCGGCGAAGAGGTACAAGAAGATGACGGTGGCGGTGGTGGTGGCCACTGCGATGCGGGCCGAAGTACGGATCCGGGCCCGGCCGATTTCGATGCGGGTCCGCATGCGGACGTCGCCTCGGATCGCTTCGGCCAGCCGGGCCAACAACCCGCCGAGGTCGCGTGCTTCCAGTCGGGCGGCGGCGGCGAGAGCGGCCACGACCAGGTCGGCGGATGAGTGGTTGAGGTCGGTGGCGAGATCGTCCAGGGCGGCTTCGAGCGGCTGGTGGCGCAGCCTGTGAGCGAAGGATTGGAGGTGGGGTCGGATCGCGGAGGGTGCGACCGCCGCGGTTTGGATGAGTGACTCCTCCAAACCGGACGCTCCGGCCATGGTGTCGCGGATCATGTCCGCCCAGGAGGCGATGGCGTCGGCGGTTGCCGTGTCCTGGGCCCGTCGGGCGCTGCCCCCGACCGCGGACGGTCCGACAAGTACACCGAGGGCGGTTCCGAGTCCGGCCACCGGCCAACCGGTCACAACACCCACCCCGACACCGGCCACGATCGATCCGGCCAGCCAGACGGCAGCCCGTTCCGCCGGTACCGCCGACGGAACCAGACGACGGGCCTCGGGGACGACCCGGACGCCCCGCCAGGCGGTGATCGCCAACCACACACCGAAACCAGCTCCAGCTCCGGCTGCGGCGACGAGAAGGATCCGCATTCCTACCGCCACTCCGTCGGGCCAACCAGAACGCTGGCGTCGAATCCGGCGGCGACGAGGCGGGCGAGGGTGTCGTTGCGGATGGTGGGACCCGGCGCCGGTACCGCAGGACCGCTGGCCGCCGGCCGGTAGATCTCGTTGGTGGCGATCTGGCGTTCTTCTGCTTCCAGCACCTCCCGTACCGAGGTGACACGGCGCATGTCGTCGACCCAGCCGAGATGGACGATCAGGTCGACGGCGTTGGCGATCCACTTGTTCGATGTTTCCTCATCCAGGCCCGCCTCGGCGGTGTACATGCCCAACCGGACGATCGCCCCCTTGGAAGAGTCGGCGTGGATCGAGGACATCGACCCGTCGTTGCCCTGCGACATGGCCCGCAGCATGTCAACCACCTCCACCCCCCGGATCTCACCGACGATCACCCGGTCAGGGTTCTGGCGGAGCGTCGCCCGCACACAGTCCGCCAGCGACGCCTCCCCCCGCCCTTCGATGTTGGCGCCCCGCCGCTCCCACATCACCTGATCGGGATGAAGATCAACGAAGCGGTCCAGGCCGATCTCGAGGTTGTCCTCCACGGTGATCACCCGCTCATCGGCGGGGACTTCGTTGAGTAGGCATCGCAGCATCGTCGTCTTGCCGGTGTTGGTCCCGCCGGCGACGATCAGGTTCAGCTTGGCCCGCACCGCCGCCGCCAGGAACGCCGCCAGGCCTTCGTCGATCACCGCCAGCTCGACCAGATGCTTCAGCCGGTAGATACCGAAGTCGTGACGGCGGATGGTGATCGCCGGCCGTCCGGTCAGACCCATCACGGCGTGAAGCCGTTCGCCGCCCGGAAGTTGGAGGTGAAGCTCCCAGGACACGTGATCCCACCGTTTCTCGGCCCGACCGACCCGACGTGCCGCGGTGGCGACCATGTCGATCAACCCCCGGTCCGAGTCCGCCGCCGGCTCGCCCCGCACCTTGGTGCCGTCCCGGTAGACCAGCCACACGTTGTCATAACCGTTGACATGGATGTTCGAGATGTCAGGGTCGTCGATGTAGGGCTGGAGACGGCCCAGCCCGTGGACCCGGTCAAAGACCGCCTCGGCCAGTTCCGACTCGACCACCGCGTCGAGCGGGGTCTGACCGGTCCGGTAGGCCTCCTCGGCGAGATGCGCCAACTCTGTGGAAATCAGGGAACGGGTCAACGCCCGTTCGTCGTCCGGGCTCAGCGGGTCATCCCCGTCGACGGTGCGGAGATGCTCAGACAGCTTCTCGGCCACCGTCCGATGCAGCCGGCCCCGGAGGTCGACTTCGCCGCTCACGAGCCCGTCTCCCCAACAAACGACACCCGACCCGCACCCGCCGAACCCACGTCGACGCCAACCTCCGGCGTGGGGTCTGGTGTGGGGGCGAGCTCGGCTGCGAGGGTGGCGGCGGACCGGACCAACGGGGTACGCCGCAGGTCACGCACCGCCCCGTGGAGGCCGGTCAACACTGCTGCGGTCCGAGGATCCCAGGCGATCACCCCGGCCACGTCGACATCCAACGTGGCCGCCACCTCGCCCGGTCCGTAAGGGTGGTCGCCCACCAACAACAACCCGGACCGAACCCCGCCGGTGGTGAGGGCTGTCGATCGGGCGGCCGCAGGTCGAAGCTGATCGATGCTCGGGCGAGTCACCACCAGCACCAGGTCGGCGGCCGTCATCGCTGTCAACATCGCCGAACCGGGTGCGATCCGCCCGCAGTCGACAATCACATCAACCTCGGCCTGTGCCACCGCCCATTCCGCCAGGATCCGAGCGAGATCACGTAACACGGCATGGGCCTCTTCCGCTGTTGGGGGTCCGATCAGGACCGGGATCCCGCCGGGGAGCTGCTGGGTGTGTTGCCAGACCACTTCGTCGTCGAGTCCGCGTCTGGCGATTGCGGCAAGCGATGACAATCCAGGGCTGTCACCTAGGCGGTAACGGGCGGCGATCACACCACCAAACGGATCCGCCTCCACCAGCAGGCAACGGCGGTGCTCAGGCCAGGTGGCGGCGATCGCCAGCGCGGTGGTGGTCGCCCCCGGAGATCCGTGAGCAGAGCCCAGACAGATCAGGCTCACGGGGTTTCCCCTGTCACCAGCACCAGCCGCACCCTGTCCCCAGCTGCTGCTCCCGCCACCTCGGTGGCCGCCTCAGAAGACATCAGCAGCGACACGAACCGGTCACCCTGGGTGCCCAGGTCTGTGATGTCGAACACCTCAGCCGCCAGGACCACCACCTCGGGGTCGGCGTCTGGGTCAGACGATCCGCGACCGGTCACGACCACGTTGACGATGTCGCCTGGCGCCAACAGCGGAGTCGGATATTCGCCCGGCGACAGGGCCAAGCCGACCACACCCTCCCCGGTGTCGAGGAGGCTGCGTGACACGAAATGGGCGGAAGTCAGGATCGTCCCCGCCTCGAGGTCGGCCACCGCCGTCAACCCCACCAGTCCGGTCATGGCGTCAGGACCCAGAGTGGCTACCGGGTCGTCGGTCGCCACGTACACCAACATCAGATCACCCGGAACGATCACCTGACCACGCTCCACCGGGCTGGCCAGGGCGAGCACCGGTTCTCTGCCAGCAGCCCGGGAGAACAACACCACTGCCGTCAACGCGCTCACCGCCACCAAGAACACTGCGATCAGCAGCTGGGATACCTGGACCTTGCGGTGTGGTGGTTCCAACCGCAACGAGCCGACCGGTTGGCCGTTACCGGCCGGGCTGGCTCGCCTCGTCGAAGTCGTCGTCCGCTCCATTTCAGCCTCCCGTCTCCACCGCTTGGATCTCGGCGACTGCCACCCCGAAAGAAGTCGACAGATCGACAGTGCCGAACACCCCCTGGTAGACGTCGTTGATCCACCACTCGAACTCCCATGTGACCGTCACCGACGCCTCAAACTGGCCTTCCGGTTCGCTGTACGAGGACGACAAGTACGTGTACTTGCAGTCGGTGTCGTCATCCGACGCGCCCGACGTCCACGCCACACCCGGCCCCAAACACGTCACCCCGCCCCCATCGCCCATCACCCAACGGGCATGGGTCGGAGTCGCCCGAACCGTCACCGTCGTCAACCCCCGAGACTCTGACACCTCGATCGGCTCCCAACTCGCCGGATCAAGCCACAGCCAGGTCACGACATGAACAAACGTCTCGCGAGCCAGCGGAGGACTCGTCTCCGGAACCGGCAGAGGAGGCTCCAGACGAGCAGCCGCCACATCACGGATCACCTCAGGAGGAACAGGCGGACTCACCTCCACCGCGAACTCACGGGAATGAACCGGTTCCCCATTCCGCCAACAAGTCACGTTCCACCACCAGTACTCCCCCGTCGGATCGAAACCAAGATGCTCAACATCCTGAGGACTCAGAATGCCGGTCGGATAGAACTCCACCTCGTCGCCCTCCTGATACTCCCCCACCGCCGAAGCGCAATAGACGTCCCACGTCTCATGAACCGTCCACGTGCCCCGCTCCCCAGGCGTCCGACCATGACACTCAGCAACCACATCGCCGCCGCGGTCATCAATTTGTCCTCCACCCGAGCAGTGATTCGCAGACGCAGGCGCGGCTTGCATCATCACCACAGCAGACATGGCGATGGCGAGACTCAGACGGACGGAAGTCCGCGATCTGTGGGTGCGAACTCGCATGCGAAATCCACCTGTCCTTGTAGGTCCGAGACCTTCCATTCCCCGTTTCTGAACACCATTACCGCCGATCGAAGATTCCGCTGTCCCTCGCGGACTAGCGGCTCATCCTCGAGTCGCTCGCCGGTGGCGAGGTCGTAAAGCCCGAAATCGAGAGCGGGCTCAAGGCAGTCAAGGATGACGACCTCGGTCTCACTCCGGAC
>JBBDWN010000042.1:0-6361 GCA_040902855.1 Acidimicrobiia bacterium
GGGCGGGATCCGCAGCTCGAACGAGGGATCGAAGAGCTGCTGGCACGCATCGCCGCGGCAGAGCCGCTCCGACCGGACTTCGGCCCCGAACCGACGGTGCGACCGCCCACGCTGGACTGAGATTCCCAGCGTCTTGTTCCCAGCTCGCCGGCCCGGTGACGAGTTGGTTCGTGTGCGAGTTCCGCGGTCTCGACCTCAGAGTTCAGATGCGCTCGGCGATGAGGTCGCCGATCTGGGAGGTGGACATGCCCATTTCGGGGCCGCCCATGGTCTTCAGTTCGGGGAGCACGCTTGCGGCGGCGGCCTCGACGGCTGCAGCCGCTTCGGACTCGCCCAGGTGTTCGAGGCACATCGCCGCCGACAGGACGGCGGCAACCGGATTCGCCCATCCGTTGCCGGCAATGTCGGGGGCGGAACCGTGGACCGGCTCGAACATCGAAGGCTTCTGTCGGGACGGATCGAGGTTGCCCGACGCAGCGAGCCCCAGACCGCCTTGGATGGCAGCACCGAGGTCGGTCACGATGTCACCGAACAGGTTGTCGGTCACCATCACGTCGAAACGCTCGGGTGAGTTCACCATGTAGAGGCAGGCCGCATCGACGTGGACGTAGTCGAGTTCCACCTTGGGGTAGTCGGCGTGGATCTCCTGGGCAGCGCGCCACCACAGGTCCCCGGCGAACGTGAGTACGTTCGTCTTATGGGCGACGGTCAGCTTGCCCCGACGCGCTTGCGCGCGCACGAAGGCGTCGCGGACGACTCGCTCCACCCCGTGACGGGTGTTGATCGACTCCTGGGTGGCCACCTCGTGGGCGGTTCCCTGCTTGAAGATCCCGCCCATCCCCGTGTACAGCCCCTCGGTGTTTTCCCTGACGACGACCATGTCGCAGCGTTCCGGGGTGAGCCCGGCGATCGGCGTCGGGACGCCCTCGTACAGTTTCACCGGACGCAGGTTCACGTACTGGTCGAAGTCGAAGCGGAGCTTCAGCAGCAGACCGCGCTCGAGCACGCCGGGCGGCACATCAGGGGTGCCGACGGCGCCGAGGAGAATGGCGTCGTGTCCGGCCAGTTCTTCCTGCACGGCCGGAGGTAGGACTTCACCGGTTGCCAGATATCGGCCGCCTCCCAGGTCGTAGTCGGAGTACGACACGGTGAATCCGAAGCGGGTGGCGGCGGCGTCGACCGCCTTCACCGCCTCGGACGTCACTTCGATACCGACCCCATCCCCAGGGATCGTGGCAATCCGGTAGGACGGCATCTCAGCTGGTCGCCTTGTTGAGGGCTTCGACGAACGCTTCCGCCGAGCCTTCGACCACGTCGGTGTTGATAGAGCGACCGCTGTAGGTGGTCTCGTCCACCCTGATCACGACGTTGACTTCCGCCATGGCGTCGGCGCCCGATGTCACCGGCACGACTCGGTAGTCGACAAGCCGGGCGTCCAGTTTGAAGCCCTGCTTGATGGCCGCGAAGGCGGCGTGGACCATTCCGTCCCCTTGACCCGTGAACTTCATCTCGTTTCCTTCGACGACCAACGTCACGGTCGCTTCCGGTGTCACGTCGTTTCCGCCGGTCACGTGGAGACCGCCCATGACCACATTGCCTGCAACCGCGATCGCCTCCTCGTCGACGATGGCCCGCACTTCGTCTTCACCGATCTGAACCTTGCGGTCCGCCAACTGCTTGAACTTGTCGAAGGCCCGAGCGAAGGCATCGTCTTCGAGCGTGATCTCCAACTTGGCGAGCGCATCAGCGAATCCGGCGCGACCGGAGTGCTTCCCGAGGATGATCTGGCCTGCCTCCTGACCGACGGAGGCTGCATCCATGATCTCGTACGTCATGCGATCTCGCAGCACGCCGTGCTGATGGATTCCGGACTCGTGGGCGAAGGCGTTGCGACCGACGACCGCCTTGTTGAACTGGACCGGGTATCCGGTGAGCCGGGACACGAGACGGCTCGTCTCGAACAGCTCGCGCGTGTCGGCGCCGATGTCGACTCCGTACACGTCCTGGCGGGTCTTGACCGCCATGATGATCTCTTCGATCGACGTGTTCCCCGCCCGTTCCCCGATGCCGTTGATCGCACCTTCGATCTGGCGTGCCCCGGCCGAGATCGACGAGAGGGAGTTGGCGACCGCCAGCCCCAGGTCGTTGTGACAGTGGACCGAGACGATGACGTCGTCACGGTCGCCCTTCACCTCCCTGAACACGTTCTTCATCAGCTCGACGAAGTCGGTAGGGGTGGCAAAGCCGACGGTGTCGGGGATGTTGATCGTCGTGGCGCCCGCTTCGACCGCCGCCTTGCACACGTCGATCAGGAACTGATAGTCGGTGCGGGTGGCGTCCTGGGGGCTGAACTCGACGTCGTCCGTGTACTGCCTGGCTCGTTTGACGCCTTCGACAGAGGCGGCGAAGACCTCCTGCGGGGTCATTCGCAGCATCTTCTCCATGTGGATCTGCGAGGTGGACATGAAGACGTGGATCCGGAACTCGTCTGCTGCTTTGAGGGCGTCGTACGCCTTGTCGATGTCGTCGGGGTGAGCTCTCGCCAATGAGGCGATGACGGGGCCTTTGACCTCGGTTGCGATCCGGTTGACGGCCTGGAAGTCGCCGGGGGAGGAGGCGGCGAAACCGGCCTCCAGCACATCGACTTTCAGCTTCGCCAGCTGATGGGCGATCGATACTTTCTCGCTGGGGGTCAATGCGATGCCGGGCGCCTGCTCGCCGTCGCGCAGGGTGGTGTCGAAGATGATCAGTCGGTCGTCGGACATGTGGTTCTCCTTGGAGGAAGTCGGGTGGATGCTGTCTGCCGGGCCGGGTCGGGACGCGTTGCGCCCCGCCCGGCTACCGAAGTTCGAGCAGACCCCAGTGATGTCCGACGCCGTATCTGATCACGGGGCGTCCTTCGGCTCCATGAAGCTCATGAGCCCACGCAGCTCTTTGCCGACCGACTCGATCTGGTGGTTGCGGTTGGCGTCCCGCTGCTCGTAGAGGTACGGGGCGCCTTCCCTCGCCTGGGCGAGCCATTCGGTGGCGAATGCGCCCGACTGGATCTCGTTGAGGACCTTCTTCATCTCGGCTCGGGTCTCGTCGGTGACGATGCGGGGGCCGCGGGTGTAGTCGCCGTACTCGGCGGTGTCCGAGATGGAATACCGCATGTACGACAGGCCGCCTTCGTAGAGAAGGTCGACGATCAGCTTCAACTCGTGCAGCGTCTCGAAATAGGCGGACTCCGGCTGGTATCCGGCCTCGACGAGGGTTTCGAATCCGGCCTTGATGAGCTCGGAGACGCCACCGCACAGCACGACCTGCTCGCCGAAGAGGTCGGTCTCGGTCTCTTCTTTGAAGGTGGTCTCGAGGACACCGGCGCGAGCGCCGCCGATGCCCCAGGCATATGAGAGGCCCAGGTCGTGGGCCGTGCCGGTCGAATCCTGGTGAACCGCGATGAGAGCGGGAACGCCTGAGTTCTGTGTGAAGGTGCGGCGAACGAGGTGACCGGGTCCCTTGGGGGCGACCATCAGGACATCCACGCCTTCCGGCGGGGTGATCGCTCCGAAGTGGATGTTGAATCCGTGGGCGAACATGAGAGCGTCGTTCTCGTCGAGGTGAGGTGCGATCTCGGAGTTGTAGATGTCGGCCATGTGCTGGTCGGGTACCAGCATCATCACGACGTTCGCCCATGCCGCCGCCTCGGACGGGGTCATCACGGTGAGCCCGGCAGCCTCGGCCTCTTCCCGGCGGGACGACCCTTCACGCAGCCCGACGACGACTTCTACCCCGGACTCTTTCAGATTGTTGGCGTGGGCATGGCCCTGGGAGCCGTAGCCGATGATCGCAACCCGCTTGGTCTTGATGACCGCCGGGTCGGTGTCGCTGTCGTAGTAGATCGTTGCTGGCATCGGTTCACTCGTTTCTTTCGCTCAGTTCACTGCCCGCAGACGCGCCTGCGGCTTGCCCTTCTGGTCTCGTGCGAGGGCGATACGCCCCGACTTCACGAGGTCGACGACGCCGTATGGACGCACCAGGTCGAGGAAGTCGTTGATCTTCGCCGGCTCGCCCGAGACCTGGAAGCAGATGGTCGAATGACCGACGTCGACAGCAATCGCCTTGAAGATGGCGGCGATTTCGAGCACCTCGGAGCGTTTGCCGGGGGGAGTCGAGACTCGCACCATCATCACTTCGCGTTCGATCGACTGACCGGATTCGAGTTCGGTGATCTTGACGACGTTGATCAGCTTGTGGAGTTGCTTCTTGACCTGTTCGAGTTCGGGTGCCTCGACGACGATCGTCATCTTGGACATGCCGTCCTCGTGCGACGGGCCGACCGCCAGCGAGTGAATGTTGAAGCCCCGACGGGCCAACAGTGACGACACCCTGGCGAGGACGCCGGGCTTGTCTTCGACGAGGACCGAGAGTGTGTGATTCATATCTTTGGTCTCCTCGTCTCAGGGAAGGTCCGAGGCTTTCATGACGATCCGCTCGCCAGGGCCGACGATGACCTCGTCGTTGCTGCCGCCGGCGGGAACCATCGGAAAGACCATCTCTTCGGGGTCGACGACGAAATCCACGACCACCGGTACGTCGTTGATCGAAAGCGACTTCTCGATCACCGGTGCAACCTCATCCGGGGTTTCGGCTCGCAATCCGACACAGCCCATCGCCTCTGCCAGCTTGACGTAGTCGACCTTGTTTCCGAGCTGCGAGCCGGAGAAGCGGCTCTCGTAGAAGAGACGCTGCCACTGGGTGACCATGCCGTGCACGCCGTTGTTCATGATGGCGATCTTGACGGGGATGCCGTCCGTGGCTGCGGTGATCAGCTCCTGGCTGGTCATCTGGAAGCAGCCGTCACCGTCGATGGCGTAGACCAGCTCGTCTGGCATGCCCGCCTTGGCGCCGATGGCGGCGGGCACGGCGAAGCCCATCGTTCCGAGTCCGCCCGAGTTGATCCAGCGCCGCGGGTCTTCGAACTTCCAGAACTGACTCGCCCACATCTGATGCTGGCCGACTCCCGAGACGACGATGGCGTCGCCGCCCGTGATGCGATGCAGTTCTTCGACCACGTACTGCGGCTTGATCGGCCCGTCCGGCTGCTGGTCGTAGGCGAGCGGGTGTTGCCGCTGCCAGCCTTCGATCGTGTGGATCCACGGGGTCCGATCCGGGACGTCTCTCGCTCCCCACGCTTCGAGCATCTGTTGCATGACCCGCCGGGCATCACCGACGATCGGGACATCGGGGACCCGAACCTTGCCGATCTCGGCCGGGTCGACGTCGATGTGGATGACCTTGGCGTGCGGGGCGAAGAAGTCCGGGTTGCCGGTGACCCGGTCGTCGAATCGGACTCCGATCGAGACCAAGAGGTCGGCCTTCTGGATGGCGGTGATGGCGGTGTAGGTGCCATGCATCCCAGGCATGCCCATGGCGAGGGCGTGAGAGTCGGGAAACGCACCCCGTCCCATGAGGGTGGTGGTGACCGGGATCCCGGTGCGCTCGGCCAGCGCCAGCAGTTCCGCCGACCCGTTCGCCTTGATGACGCCGCCGCCCACGTACAGCACGGGGCGTTCTGCGGCTTCCATCAGGTCGATTGCCTCGCGGACTCGGCGCGGATGGCCGTCGACGGTCGGCTTGTAGCCGGGAAGGGCGAATTCGACCGGCTCCCGCCAGGTGGTGGCTCGGTTCAGGATGTCTTTGGGCAGATCGATGAGGACCGGTCCGGGGCGTCCGGTGCGGGCGATGTGGAAGGCCTCATGGACGATGTTGGGGATGTCGTCGGGGTCGGTCACGAAGTAGTTGTGCTTGGTACACGGCATCGTGATGCCGGTCGTGTACGCCTCTTGAAAGGCGTCGTTTCCCACCGAGCGGGTCGCAACCTGACCGGTGATGGCCACCAGCGGCACCGAGTCCATCAGCGCGTCAGCCAGAGGAGTGACCAGATTCGTGGCTCCCGGTCCCGAGGTGGCGATGCACACGCCAACCTTGCCGGTCGCCCAGGCGTATCCCTCTGCCATGTGTCCTGCCCCCTGCTCGTGGCGGGCCAGGACGTGACGGATGGAGGAGTCGAGGAGCGGGTCGTAGGCGGGGAGGATCGCTCCTCCCGGCACACCGAAGGCGATTTCGACGCCCTCGTGTTCGAGCGAGGTGATGAGTGACTGTGCTCCGCTGATGGTGGTCATTGGTGTGTTTCCTCCATGGGGGCCGGAACGGGTGGTGTGCCGTCCAGGTAATGAAAAACCCCCCCGGTTTTCGGGAGGGCATCAGTGCGCACACGCCTGGTTGGTGGCGTGCGCGCTACGGAAGTACGAGAATGCTGTGGAACATGTTGCGGGCGGGAGTATGCCCCCATCGGCGGCGGGAGTCAATCTCATGCCGG
>JBBDWN010000043.1:0-6359 GCA_040902855.1 Acidimicrobiia bacterium
TATTCATCTGGTGGGCCGGGCAGGGCTCGAACCTGCAACCGACGGATTATGAGTCCGCTGCTCTAACCGATTGAGCTACCGGCCCGCGGGCGCAAGCGTACGACGTCAGTCGGCGAGAGGCAGCACGAGGACGAACTCGGTCCGGGCATCGACCCGACGATATTCCAGGGTGCCCCCCATCAGACCGGCCAGACGGAGTGACACGTTGAGACCGAGGCCTGCCGACAGAGACTGACCGGTCGTGTCGGGCCTGTGGGAGAACGGTTCGAAGAGCCGATCCTCGGACCCAACCGGGACGCCCGGGCCGTTGTCGTGCACGACGAGATGACACTGCCCGTCCACCTCTGCCGCCGAGACGCCGATGCGCTCGCCGCCGTGCTTGACCGCATTGGCGACCAGGTTCCGCACGATCTGCCGGAGACGTCCGGGGTCGGCGAGCACCGTGAGGTCCAACCTGTCGTAATCAACCTCGATACTGCGCCCGACCACCCACGGACTCAGCGCCGCCAACACTTCAGCTCGGAGATCCGCCTGTCGTATCGAGACGTCCAGATCGTGGGTGTCCAACCGGGCGAAAACCAGCAGATCCTCGATCAGGTGCGAGAGCTCTCGCGACTGATCTGCGATCAGACCGACGAACTCGGAGCGTTCTTCGTCGGCCAACCCGGCCTGGTCACGCAACATTTCGGCGAAGGCCACGACGGCCGTCAACGGAGTGCGCAACTCGTGCGAGACCGTGGCGACGAAGCGGTCTTTGGTCGCAAGCGACTCCTCGAGTTTCGTCCGCAGTGCGACGATCTCGGACACGTCCCGCACCGCCCCCAAGACGAGCCGATCTCCCCCACCGGTCAGCTCCGAAAGTGACACCAGCGCGGTCACAGGATGTCCCTCCCGGTGCCGTCCGACCAGTTCCAGATTGAAAGCCTCGATCCGCCGTCGAGAGAGGAGTGCGGCTTGGACCCCTTGGTTGTGGCGCCGAAAGGTCTCGTCATCCATGACGCCGGCCAACGACTGGCCAATCAACTCCTCTTTGGTCCAACCGAACATGTCCGCAAACGCATCGTTGGCGAATCGGACTCGCGACTCGAAGTCGATGACTGCCAAACCCTCGCGCGACTTCTCGACGACCATGTGGGCAAACTCGGCGGGGTTCGGGACCGCTTCGGCGAGGAGACTCTCCGACGGGAACGCCCGGGCGATCGTCCCAGCCATCCAGAACAGGATCGGCATCACCGCCAGCAGCGCAACCGCGGCATTACTTGCCGTCGCCGCCGCCGACCACGTGGCGTCGTCCCGGAAGATGGAGTTCGCCATTGCGCCACCGGCGGCGGCCAGTGTGAAGGACGGCAACAACCATCGCAGCCAGCGTCTGGATGCCATCACCACCGCACTCCCGAACACCACCGCCAGCCCAAGGGCCTCCGCACCGGGGAACGGCCGCACCCAGAGGAGTACCCCCAGCACCACGACGGCGTCAACAACCACGAGGACGTCGGGGGTCGGTACACCGAACCGCATGTTCGACCAGGTGACTCCCGTGAAAATCACGGACGCAGGGATAAGGGGCCAAGCCGCCGGCTCCATCACCGTCACCAGCGTCCATCCGACAGTTGCAACTGAGCCGGCGATCAGCCGGGTTCGGCGATATAACACCAAGGGCCCGACCCGAGTGGTCATCTCAGATCCCGGTCAGGGACGACGGAATTCACCGGGCACCCTGGAGATCAGCACATCACATGGCATCGAGCGGAGGACCGTGGCAGCCACGGTCCCGAGAAGCACGATCCGCGTCGCTCCAGCACCACGACTCCCGACGACGACGAGATCGGCGTTGCGCCTGCGGGCGACATCCTCCAGCACGGTGTCCGCCGGGCCGTCGGCGATGTACGGCCGTACCCGTCCCGGCCACCGTTCGACGAACTCTTCGAGACGGAAACCCGCTTCGTCGAGACGAACCAACTTCGCCTGGTCGACCTCCTCGGGGAACAGACCCGCCGCAATCATGTACGGATCGAAGCGGGAGGGAAGCACATAGGCTGCAGTGATCTCTGCATCCGGCGCCCACCGCAGGGCCGACTCGACGGCTCTCGCCGACCCTTGCGAGAAGTCGACCCCGACGATGACGCGTCGGTACGGGACTCGCGGCTGACGGCGCACCACCAGCACATCGCTGCGAGCGGTCTCGGCCACCCGAAACGCAGTTGGACCGACCTCGGCGTTGTCGATGGTGGAAGATCCGATCACGATCAGATCGGCGTTCTTTGAGGCTTTCACCACCTCGTACGAGGGTGCACCCTTGACTGTGACGGTCCCCACTGAAACGTCGGTGCGGTCGGCGCACCACTCGGCGAGCTCGTGCGTCATCTTCAGACGATGGTCCCGGATGAGTGCGGCGACACCGGAATCCACGAACGCCTCGGTCAGCGGCTCGACCGAGTGGAACACGCACACCTCGCCGCCGACTGCCTCGGCAACCAGGCGACTGCGGTCGACGACGCGTCTCCCCAACTGGGTGAGATCGACTGCAGCCAGCACCGTGACCAAATGGCTCCTTCTGCCTGTCGGCGCAGGCTACTCGCCGCCGGTCGCCGTCAAGGGCTCCAGATAATGGGAAGCGGCTTCGCGATGGCCGAGTGCACGAGCGCCATGTAGTCGTGACGGGATACTTCGATCGCTCCGAGCGAGACGAGATGGCCGGTGGCCCACTGCACGTCGAGCAGCAACCCGCCCGACGACGCGAATGCCTCGACGAATCTGACGAGAGCGACTTTCGAAGCATCCCGCTCGGTGTGGAACATCGACTCACCGAAGAACGCACCGCCGACTGCGACTCCGTAGAAGCCGCCCACCAGGGTCGATCCTTTCCACACCTCGACGGAGTGCGCCCAGCCGAGTTGGTGCAGCTCCACATAGGCGTCGCGCATCTCGGACGTGATCCATCCGCTCGGACGCGACGGATCAGCACAGGCTGTCACGACGTCAGAGAACGATTCATCGACCGTGACCTCGTAGCGCCGGAGTGACCGACGCAGGCTGCGACTGACTCGCAAGCCGTCGAGCGGGATGATCCCGCGACGCTCCGGCGCCCACCATCCGAGCCGGCCGTCGGGCAGGTGCATCGGAAAGAGTCCACTGCGGTATGCGCGAAGCAGAGTGCCGGGAGAGAGATCACCGCCCACCGCCACGCAGTCGTCAGGCCCGCCCGTCCGAGGGTCGGGGAACGTGTAGGACGAAGGCGGGGGCTCGGTCGGGGACCAGCCCGTCATGCCGTCCAGCCGCCGAGGGCGTCGCCCAGATTCACGTAGAGGTACCAAAAAGCCATGGCGGTGAGCGGGCCGACGAATGCCATCCACCAACGCTCGGCGGAGAGCCTGATCGTCATGACGAGAGCAAAGGCACCAACCACATTGAGGATGACGAGCCAGGGCCAAGTCGGAACCACCAACCCAGCGGCGAGATAGAAGAAGCCGACAACAGCGAACAGGGCGAGTCCGGCAGAGCGTCCCATCCGTTGACCCTTGGTGAGTTGGCTCACGATGCCCTCCGGACACGCATCGATCTGGCTCCTCGCAGGAAAAATCCCTGTGTCCACTCCAATTCTGCCGGATCGACGTCCAATTCGACCCGCCCGATCCGGTCGCGAAGACCAGCGAAGGCGACGTGGGCTTCGCGCCGGGCGAGTGGGGCGCCGAGACACAGGTGGATTCCCGAACCGAATGCGATGTGGCGGTTCGGTGCCCGGCCCAGGTCGAGGCTGTCCGGATCGTCGAAGACGGCCGGATCCCGGTTCGCACCCATCAGAATCGGAAGGACCAAGGCGCCGGGGGGAAGCACAACACCGCCGATCTCGACATCCTCGTACACCCAGCGCATCGGCGTCGACTCGACCGGACCATGAAATCGGAGTAGTTCCTCGGTTGCCGACTCCACCGACACCGCGCCGTCCATCAGCCTCGTGAATTCGTGCTGGTGTCTCGTCAACTCGAACACCCCGTTGCCGATGAGGTTGACGGTGGTCTCGTGTCCGGCGATCAGCAGCAGGAAGACCATCGCCAGAAACTCCTGATGGTCGAGTCGTTGCCCGTCCTCTTCGGCATGAACAAGAAAGCTGA
This sequence comes from Acidimicrobiia bacterium, assembly GCA_040902855.1. Lineage (GTDB taxonomy): Bacteria > Actinomycetota > Acidimicrobiia > Spongiisociales > ZC4RG35 > DATHWB01. The sequence continues at coordinate 4,113 of JBBDWN010000043.1, forward strand.
TCATGTCGTCGGCAGGATCGGCTCGCCGTTGGTCGGCGAGGTCGTTCAGATATTGGATGAACTCCATGCCTGCGTTCATCGAATCCTCTTCCGTTCCGATCCGACCCAGGAAGGCGTCCGTCCAGGTACGGAACCGGCCGTGATCGGTGGCAGGGATTCCGAGAAGTTCGGCAATCACGATCACGGGGAGCGGGAGCGCGAACGCTTCGATCAGATCGAACGACGGTGCATCGCCGATCCCGTCGATCAGTTCGTCGACGATTGCCTGAATCCTCGGAACGAGCCCTTCGACAGTCCGGTTGGAAAAGCCGTCACGCACCAGTCCTCGCAGCCGTGTGTGATCTGGAGGGTCGAGGAACAGCATGTTCTTGCCGAGGACCTCGAACGGTCCCTGGTTGCCGAAGTTGGCCACCAGCTCAGGATCGAGATGCTTCTCTGGCTCCTTGCCCAGCACCTGAGATCGAAGTGCCGTCACGCAGTCGTCGTAACGGGTGAGCAGCCAGAAGGTGTTGCCCGTGACCGGACCCACTCTCGGCGCCACCGGTTCGACCTCGCGCAACTCGCTCCAATACGAGTGCGGGTCGAATCGGATGGCAGGATCCCATGGCTCACGCATCGGTCCGGACGTTACCCAACCGCAGTTTCTGCTCGGGCTTCCCGCCCGAACCGCGGGCTATTTCGGACGTATACGTCCGATCTAACCCTGGGTTCGATTGGACTTCAGTCGGCGGGGGCGTGGGTGAGGGCCAGGGTGGCGGATCGTCGGGTGTCCCAGAAGAAGTAGAACACTGCGCCTCCGATCATGGCCACTGCCACCGAGGAGAACGCGGTTGTGTAGCCGGAAACGTCGATCAACAGTCCCACCACCGGCACCAGACCGAGGATCGCGAGATCGAAGATCGACGTGAACGTGGCAACGGCCGAACCCCGCTCCGCCGTCCTCGCCCGGGCAACGACCTGTGAGCTGAGGACCGGGAACACCACACCGTGGGCCGCCCCACCCAACGCCGCCGCCGCCAGGAACCCGACGGGTCCGACCGCCACGGACAGCAGCAACAACCCGAATCCGAGTCCGGCCACTCCAAATGCTGCCGTCTTCCTCGGCATGACGGTGTCGAACCGCCTGCCGTTGAGGAGACGGGTCGCGACCGCCAAGCCCCCGTACACGGCGAAGAAGGCGCCGAGCGAGCCCGCCTCCGGATTGGCTTCGACAAAGGTCCGCATGAAAGAGAAGAGCGACTCGGTACCCATGGCGAAGACGAGCGTGATGAACCAGACCACCCGGAGATCCGGCTGGGCGAGAGCTGCCCAAAACGACCGACGCGCCCGATGGCCCAGCACCGGCAGCGCAGGCAACCACCAAACGAGCATCGCGGCCACAAAGGCGAGCACGGCCGAAGCGATGATCGCCCCGGTGTATCCGGCGGCAGCGATGATCCGATCCCCGATGAGGTTCGAGACAGCGATCGGAATGAGACCGGAGAGACCGAATATCGCCAGGCCGCGAGTCCGTAGTTCGGTCGGCAAGGAGTCGGCCGCGTAGGTCAAGGTGGCGGTGAAAATGGCGATCTGTGACGCCCGAGCGAGCACGAACCACCCGTACAAGACCGGTCCCGCAACCGCCGTCAGGGCCAAGCCGAGCACGGCGACGACGTTGATGAAGCCGGCGATCCTGATCACGGTGCGCCGTCTGACGACATCGAGCGTTCGACCGAGCAGCGGTCTGATGGCGAGCCCGGCGAGGGCAGCCGCCGAGTAGACGAGGCCGATGGAACCTTCGGTGAGACCGAGTTCGAGGAACCGCCCAGGCACGTTGACGAGGAGGAAGAATCCGATGCCCTGGAAGAACCCGACCACCCACACGACGGCGTAGGCGGGGATCCGGAAAAGCTCGCGCATCAGCGAACGCTACTGCCCCCCGGGTACCACGAAATCCCCCGCCGCGACATCGCGTCGCGGATCGAGGAACTCGCAGATAGCCTCCCATGCCTGGGCCGCCGCGGGATGGGGACCGACTCTCGGGATCTTCCATGGAACCCCGACAGACGGATCGATCAGGAACGAATGGCCGGCCCCGTCGAACGTCCGGACGGCGGCGTTCGGATGTGTCGCGAGCGAACTCATGTCGTTGTCGTCATTTTCGGTCGGGACGACGAGGAGATGAAGGACTGATTCGTCCAATGCCGTTGCCACCGGCTCCCGATACCCTCGTGCCGTGCGCCTTCGTGTCGTCCTTGCTGTTCTTGC
>JBBDWN010000044.1:0-12262 GCA_040902855.1 Acidimicrobiia bacterium
GCGTTGCGGGGAAGATCTGTGACGGTCGCTCTCACTCGGGGTGTTGTTGTGCCTTGCCGCTCAGCAGATAGGTGATGACGTCGGCAGCGGTGTAAGTGTCGCTGCCGCTCGGGAGAACCCGGCCGATGCTTGCCATGTCGTCTCCGGCGGTCACCAGCGGCGGTTCGGGTGTCCCGGACTTGGAGATCTGGCCGAGGCCGATATTGGACATGAGGGCGTTGCACAGACACTTGCGACCGACGGTGTCCTCGATCGATCCGCCCTTGGCGACATAGTCCTCGACGGGTTCGGAGGCACACCGCCAACCCACCGAACCGTCGGGCCGCGAATAGGCCGTGCGCAGATACCCGAGGTCACAGACCCTCTCACGCTCGGCGAGGACACCGGATTGGGACAGGGAACCGTCGAGCTCCACCACCTTGAAAGGGAACCCGGTGGGAGAGGCCGACGGGTCCGTGAAGACACGGGCATGTCCGGCCCGGGCCAGCTCGACGACCTGCCGCTTGAGCTCGGGGCTCAGACCTGACTCTTCGCAGAAGGCGAAAGCCGTTCCGACCTGTACACCAGTGGCTCCCCGCTCAAGAGCATCAGCGACAGCCTCCGGCTCGGCACGCGACCCGGCAAGCCAAAAAGGCAGACCGAGATCACGGATGACAGCCAGATCGGCGTCGTCTCGCGCGCCGTAGACGGGTTCACCTCGATCACTCAATTCGAGCTTTCCCCGCGGCGGAGCGTTGTGACCGCCGGCCGTAGACGCCTCGACAACGAAACCATCCACCTTCGATTCGGCGTTGCGGGCCAACATGGTCGCCAGCACATGAGAGGAGACAATCGGGATGAACATCGGGCGACTCACTTCGGGTTCCATCCCGCGGTTGTAGGAGACGGGATCGAACTCGGTCTCCCGGATGGCGTCCTTCGCGTCACCCTTCACATCGACCCGCAGAGCCGTCTTCACCCCGGCAGCCAATCTGTCGAGGGCTCCCGGTATGGCGCGGGGAATTCCCGCACCCATCAAGACGTAGTCGACACCGGCCAGCATCGCCCCATACAGCGAAGCCAGAGTGGGCAACTGGATCTTCTCCAGAAAGTTGATCCCCACCGGATTGCCGTGCCGCTCCTTCGCCAGAAAGACCTCCACAAAGTTGGCGGCCACCACCAGATCCGTCAGCCGCCGCGACGGTGCCATCTTCAGCAGCGGCTTGGTCCGGAACCGGGCATCGGAGGGTTTGCCGCCCGCCACGAAGTACCTCTCGAGGATCCCCGAGGCAACCCCGGGCACCGGGAAGGCCTCAAGTGCCCTCCGTACATGACCGCCCAGATCTCCCAACTGCAGACGACGGACCATCACCGCGTCCAATGCCGTGCCCGAAACGACCCCCAATTGACCCATCGCCGACACCGCCGAAGCAAGCCGCCAGTCAGAGACCCCCACGCCCATACCACCCTGAATCAACACAGGGAAACCGGCGGTCATGGTTCACAACTCCAGAACTTGGCTATCTATCCCCGAGCATGGTACCGGCGACACAGACCCGCCATTCTCGACCTGGATCTCCGGTCAAACCAGGGCCCGACAACCGATGCTGCCCCCTTTCTCGTTGACAGTGCTGGTCGACTCGGAAGCCGTATGGGCGTGAAGAACAGCCACAGAATGCCTTCGGTGAACGCGGCGTTGTGGACCCTTCCGTCCGAGGGATGTCTCGACGTCGTTGACGGTGCCCCACCCGACTGGTACACACAGCCGCAATGACGACACCTCCACCTCAGACCCCGGAAGGAGCCTTCCGGGCACTCGGGGTGGCGACACTGGCGTTTGCCACGAACTTCTGGGCGTGGGGTCTCATCTCGCCACTCGCCCCGGCGTTCACCGAGCTCCTTTCACTGGAACCACTACAGGTGTCGGTCGTGGTCGCCACCCCGGTGTTGTTGGGGTCGGTGGCTCGGATCCCGCTCGGTGCCCTCACCGACAGGTTCGGCGGCAGGGCCATGTTCATCGGTCTCAGCTTGACCGTCACGCTGCCTCTGCTGTTCCTGGCGGTGTGGCAGACGCTCCCCGCGCTTCTCCTCGGGGGATTGATCCTCGGGCTGGCAGGTGCCTCCTTCGCTATTGGGATCCCATTCGTCAATGCGTGGTTTCCACCTGAACGCCGGGGATTCGCGCTCGGGGTCTATGGAGCCGGCAACATCGGCACGGCCATCGCCGGCTTCACCGCCCCGACTCTCTTCGAACGGGTTGGGGTCTCGGTTCCCTTCCTTCTCGTGGCCGGTGTCATGCTCGCCACCGCACTCGGCGTCGCGCTATTTGCCCGGGACGCCCCGGATCGTCGCGCAGGCTCGGCAACCATGTTGGAGAGGATGCGGGCGGCGCTCGGACTGCGGATCACCTTCGATCTGGCGGCGTTGTACGCGCTCACATTCGGAGGCTTTGTGGCATTCGGCGTGTATCTCCCCACCTACCTCCGCACCGCATACGGACTCAGTCCTGCCGATGCGGGAGCTCGTGCCGCCGGTTTCATCGTTCTCGCCACCATCGCCCGGCCGGTCGGCGGCTGGCTGTCGGACCGGATCGGGGCACCCAAAGTCCTCGCCGTGTCACTGGGAGTCGTGGCCGTCGGCGCCGCGGTTGTTGCGTTCACGCTCCCCCTCGTCGTGGCCACGTTGCCCTTCCTGGCGATCGCGGCGTGTCTCGGACTCGGCAACGGAGCAGTGTTCGCGCTGGTGGGACGAGGCGTCCCCAGTGATCGCGTCGGAGCGGTGACCGGATTCGTCGGTGCCGCCGGCGGGCTGGGAGGATTCGTGCCCCCTTTGGTTATGGGAGGGGTCTACTCGCTCACCGGCGGTTATCTGATCGGGCTCTTGCTCCTCGCCGTCGTGAGTGCTGCCGCGTTGGCGCATTCCCTCCGCCGGTTCGGCTTCGGCCCTCTCGACGTGACCTCACCGTAGGTATCGGTAGAACAGCGCGGCGATCAGGGCGAGAACGCCCGAGATCGACGTCGCCGACCACGCCAGCGTCGCGTCACCGTCCAGGAGCCCTTCGGCAGCCACGGTCACCAGGAAGATCTGCAGCGTCAACAACAACAGGACGTACACGAGGATGGCGCTGGTGACTTTGCGTCGACGGCCCGGGAGGCTCATGCGTGCGGCCCTTGTTCGGCACCCAACGCCCACACAACCCCATCGCGAATCTCGACCTCGATCCGGGCGAGCGGGCGCTCCGGCGGCCCGGCGATCGGACGGCCCTCGAGGTTGAAGAATCCCTCGTGGCAAGGACACTCGAAGTGCTGGTCCTCACCGCTCCAAAACACGACACAACCGAGGTGGGTGCACTTCTGGCTGAACCCGAGGACCACGTCCTCGGTCAGTCGAATGAGGATCGCCGGATCCCGGCTGGTTGGATAGGCGAACAGGTGACTGCCTCCGACCGGGATCTGATCCATGTCGACGATGGCAGTCGGCATCCCCGTCTCGACCTTTCGGAGCGACGCCCACACGCTCATCAGAGCCCCACTTCCGGCGAAAGCTCCGGATGCCAGCACCAGATAGCGAGTGAAGTCGCGACGGGTGATGTCGTCTTCCCCGGATGCCGAGATCGGAAAATCGCGTTTCCAGATCGGATCGTGGTGCTCAGACATCCCCAAGCTCCTCAAAGCCGAACGGGTCATCGAGCCAATGGCGGGAGGTGCGGCCAATGAAGATGTCGACGGGACCAGGCTCGTCCACGACCAACGCCACCTTTGTTCGGACATCTTGGTTTCCGAACTTCCAGTCGCGCACGAGTGTCCCCGATCTTGTGCGATCGAACTCCTCGCGCGACCCGTACCAGAGCGCATCGGAAGGGCACACAGAGGCGCACATCGGCTTCAGCCCTTCCGAGGTGCGGTCGTAACACATGTCGCATTTCATCATCTGGTCGAACTCTGCGACGTACTTCGGGATCCCGAACGGACACGCATAGACACAGTTCGAACACCCGATGCAACGCGGCTGCAGTGCGGACTGCACCACCCCGTCCTCGTTCTGCTTTATGGCGTCTGCCGGACAGACGTGGGCACAGGTCGGGTCCTCGCAGTGCATGCACACCATCGGCACTGTCTGGGTGCTGTGCAATCGGTCCACGGTGTCCAGTTGAATCAGCGACACACCGCGATGGGTCCCACACTCCGAGCAGGCCTGCACACACGACCGGCAGCCGATGCAGCGGCTGTGATCGATGGCGAACACCGCCTGGTCGGGAGCGACGAGTGTCACGACCGGCCCCCGACGTGCAGGGTCAGGTCTCGATCGTCCCGCACGTCGCCGCGCCCACCCGCCAACTCGACTCGCACGGCCGACACTTTGAACTCGGGGATCTTCGAGACTGGATCGAGTGCTCGCTGTGTGAGGAGATTGGCGGAACTGTCACCTGGCCAGTGATACGGAATGAAGACGGTGTCAGGCCGAATCGTCTCGACGACTTTGGCAGGTGCCACCATCGAACCCCGTCGAGAGGTGACCCGCACCAAATCCCCGTCCGTGGCCCCGATCGATTCCGCCAACCGCGGATGCATCTCGCACAAGGGCTCCGGATACTGGTCCACCAGCGGCCCGATCCTGCGAGTCTGGGTTCCGGACAGATACTGGCTTATCACTCGACCTGTCGTCAGCCACACCGGGTACTCGACGTCGACTTCTTCGGCGGGCGGACGCCACGGTGTCGGCAGGAAGCGGGCCCTTCCGTCAGGATGATGGAACGCTCCGCCCTCGAACAGCCGAGGCGTACCCGGATGACCCTCCTCCGGGCAAGGCCAAAACACTCCCTGCTCGGCCACTACCCGGTCCCAAGTGATGCCGGCATAGTCAGCCGCACTACCGGCGGAGGCCACCGTGAGCTCGGTGAAGATCTGCTCCGTGTCGGTGTAGGGAAAGTACCGGCCTTTGCCGAGACGGTCGGCGAGCTCACATACGATCTCCCAGTCCCGGCGGGCGTTCCCGGGCGGTGCGATCGCGGCGTTGATCTTGACGACTCGGCCCTCCAGGGTCGTGACGGTCCCCTCGTCCTCTTCGTGCAACGACCCCGGGAGCACGAGATCGGCATGGTGCGCGCTCTCGGAAAGGAAGAAGTCAATTGCGGTGTAATGCTCCAGACGGTCGAGTGCCTGGCGCGTGAAGTTGGCGTCGGGCAGTGAAACCAGAGGGTTGAAGCAGATCGACAGCAGTCCTTTGATCTCCCCGGAGTGGATGGCGTCCATGATCTCCTGGGCACTCAGGCCCTTGCCTGGGATCTCGCTCTCGTCGCATCCCCACACCGCTGCCACCTCGGCCCGATGGTCGGGATTGGTGATGTCCCGGTTGCCGGGCAGTTGGTCACACTTATGTCCGTGCTCGCGTCCTCCCTGGCCGTTCCCCTGTCCGGTGATCGTGTTGACCCCACAACCCGGCTTCCCGTACTTGCCGGTAGCCAGCCCGAGGTTGATGCACGCCAACACGTTGTCCACACCCTTGGTGGAATGTTCGATTCCCCGGGCATGGAGGAGAATGCCCGTGGGTGACCTGGCCCACAGTTGGGCGGCCAGCTCGATTCTCGAAGCCGGAACACCGGATATCGCTTCGGCCCACTCCGGGGTCGCATCCGCCACCGTGGCAACCGCCTCGTCGAAGCCATTGGTGTGCTCATCGATGAAGCGGCTGTCGACCCAACCCTCCCGCACGATGACGTGGAGCATGGCGTCGAGAACCGCCAGGTCGGTCCCGGGCCGGACTCCGAGAAAGACATCGGCCTTACGGGCGATGGGCGTGACCCGAGGATCCATCACGATCAACTTGGCCCCCCGGTCGCGCGCCCGCCAGATGTAAGACGTCGTGATCGGGTGGCACTCGGCGATGTTGGCGCCGGCGACGAAGACCACGTCGGCAAGCGGGATGTCGGACCATGGATTGGCCGCCCGGTCGACTCCGAGAGCCTTCTTGCCTGCCGCTCCGGCCGACACCATGCACAACCGGCCGTTGTAATCGAGATTGGCCGTGCCCACTCCGAGACGGGCGAACTTGCCCATCAGATAGGATTTCTCGTTGGTCAGGGAGACGCCGGAGAGGATGGCGAACGAGTCGGGGCCGTACTCCGACTGAATACGTTGGATCTCGGCGGTCACTCGATCGAGGGCGTGGTCCCAGCTCACCTCACGAAAACCGCCCGAAACCAAAGGGTCTCGCTCAAGCGGTTCGGTGAGTCGATCAGGATGCGAGCCCTGCAGGTACCGCTTGACTCCCTTGGGACACAATCGCCCCTCGTTGAACGGGAAGTCATATCGGGGCTCGAATCCGACAACTTGCTCGTCGCGAACCTTCAGGCGGATCCCACACTGCTGCCCACAGAAACAGCAGTGCGTATCGACGATCCGGTCGAACTCCACATCTGCGTCCCAACCGCCAGGCGGGGTCCGATTGAGATGGGGCCCGTACCGCTCGATGAGTGCCTCTTCGGTGATGGGTATCCGCGCCACGTCAGCTCAGCCACGTCTCGGACGAAGCTCCGGTCCGAGCGGCCTGCGCGAATGCCACCAGGCGCCGCCGGCACCGGGGGCAGACATCCTGATAGTTGCCACCGTCCGCAGTCGAGTAGTCGAAGCCAACCTGAGGGAGCACCGTCTTGAGGTCGGTCATCTGAAGCACCGAGGCGAAGGACTCACCGCACTCGGAGCATTCGAATGCCGGGCCGGCCTCCGCCTCTCGTTTGTAGAAGGCAACCCCAAGATTCGCCGGGCGCTGCAGGATGTGAAAGAGCTTTCCGAACGGGATGTAGAGAAGACCAACGATGACGGTCAACGCATGGAGGATATTGAGGAACGTGTAGAAGCGGCCACCCATCCACATCGAGGACGCCGTGAGCATCAATCCGGTCACGGACACTGCGAACAGACCCGCCAACGCCGCGAAGTCCCCCGCGCGTTCCAGGGCGATGGCGCCCTGGTCCCGGAACCGGCGTGCGAGGAAGATCACTACCCCGGCGATCACGAGGATCGCTGCGATGTTGAGCACGTGGAAGACGACGAAGCCAAAGACGCTGCGCGAGTCGAAGGTGACCGTTGCCAGCGGCCCCAGGTATGCCTGGTAGATCCGACCGGTCTGGTCGACGGACTCGAAGTGGAACCAGCCGAACGTGAGTGGGAACGTGACCAGTGCCGCCAGTATGCAGCCCCAGAAGAGCAGTTGATGAGCGACCCAACGGGTCATCGACCGGCCTCTGATGAATCGCTGGAGAAGGAGGTTGGTCACCACCATCCCTGTCAGAGCAACCACGTTCCGGCCGAGATTGCCTCTCCGCCGGAACGCTTCCCAGCCTCGCTGGTTGAGCAGAGCCGTCGGCGGACGCCGGAGCCAAACGACGTAGCGATAGATGACAGCAAAGGTGGCCAGCAACGTTCCGAACAGGTACGGGACGAGCGCGGCATCGAACCAACGAAGGCCCTCGGAGCCGATGTAGACCAGGACGAGCAGGACGACGACGCCCACCCCACCGGATAGCACCCCTCGGCGATCAAGTGCCGACGAAGAAGATCGCGCCACAACCACGATGGTCAACCTAGCGACCGGTCTGATTTCCTGCAGTCCGCACACCGCAATCACTACAGGTGGTGTCCAACACTTCGGCGAGGAAGGTCACGGAGGGGCGCCCGCGCGGGTTCCGCAGGCTCTCTGATCTTTGGATCGGCGAGCCGTCCTCCACCTCCCTACCATCGGGGCGTGATTCTCGCCGACGTCAGCATCCGGGCATTGGTCGACTCGGGTCGACTCGTCATCGACCCGTACGATCCGGACCTCGTCCAGCCGGCATCCGTCGACGTGCGGCTTGGCACCGAGTTCCGGGTCATGCGCAACACCTACGCCACCCACATCGACCCGTTCGAACCGCTCGATGACCTCATGGAGAGGGTCGAGGTCGGCGCAGACGAACAGTTCGTGCTCCACCCCAACGAGTTCGCGCTCGCCCACACCGCAGAGACCTTCGTCTTTCCCGACGACGTCGTCGGGGTCGTCAACGGAAAGTCGAGCCTCGGGCGTCTCGGACTGTTGATCCACGCCACCGCCGGGTACGTCGACCCATGCTTCGCCGGGTCGGTCGTGCTCGAACTCTCCAACGTCTCGACGCTGCCCATCATCCTCCGGCCGCAGATGAAGGTGGCCCAGATCGTGTTCCAGAAGATGGACACTGCGGCAGAGCGTCCCTACGGACATCCCGACCTCGGTTCGAAGTATCAGGGCCAGTCAGGCGCGCAGACGTCGAAGTACAACCTCAACCGTTGAAGATTCCGCTCAAGTCTGTCGGCGCACCCGCCGATGGAAGGGGACCAACCCAGTCCCCTGCAACTCTCTATCCCTCGGAGTCCCTTCCTCCGGTTCTCCCCGCAGGTGGACTCAGAACGAGCGGCCGCAAGGCCGCTCGTTCGCATTCGGTATACGAGACCGTCTTACAGCCCGCCAAGGCCGAGCGCGATGCTGCGCTGGCCTCCGCCGAGGAGGCGCTGACCGTCGGCAAGAAGGCGACCGACGGCCTTCCCAAGGGCCCTCGCACCGAGGCCGACGCTCGAGTCGAGACGGCGTAGACCCAGGCGAAGGCTGCGCGCGGGTACGGACAGACGAGTGGCCCAGTCCGGGGAACCAAGAACGAAGCCGAAGCGACCTGCCTGGCAGCAACCTGCCAGGCCTAATCCCGACCCAGATCGGAGAACCGGGTGAACTCGGGCATGAACGTCATCTCGACGATGCCAGTGGAGCCCGCCCGGTGCTTGGCGATGGCCACCTCGGCGATACCCCGCTTCTCGGACTGTTCGTCGTAGTACTCGTCTCGATAGATGAAGATCACCACGTCGGCGTCCTGCTCCAACGATCCCGACTCACGAAGGTCGCCCAGACGGGGACGCTTGTCCTCTCTGGATTCCAAGTTCCTGTTCAACTGACTCACCGCGATGATCGGAACCTCCAGCTCGCGTGCGAGGTTCTTGAGCGATCGCGAGATCTCGGCGATCTCCTGCTGGCGGTTCTCACGGGCCGAACCCTGCATGAGCTGCATGTAGTCGACGACGATCAGGGACAGGCCGTGCTGACGCTTCAGGCGGCGACACTTCGCCCGGATATCGGTCACGGTCACGACCGGCGAGTCGTCGACGAAGATCGGAGCGTCGTACAACCGACCCGCCGCGTCGGTCAGCCGGGGCCAGGCGGCGTCGCCGATCTTTCCGGTCCGCAGCTTCATCGAGTCGATTCGCGCCAGCGAACACAGCATTCGCTGGGCGACCTCCTCCTTCGCCATCTCGAGGGAGAACATGGCGACGGCCCCGCCCTCCATCGCCACGTTCATGGCGATGTTGGCCGTGAGTGCCGACTTCCCCATGGCGGGGCGGGCGGCGATGATGACCAGGTTGGCGGGATGGAGGCCGGTGAGCTTGCGATCCAGATCGCGGAACCCTGTGGAGAGCCCGGTCACCTCGCTTCCGGCCGACTCCAGCATCTCGAGTTCTTCCAGGATCGGGTTGAAGAGGCCGCCCAGTTGGGCCATGCCGTCACCGACTTTGCGCCCCGCGACCGCCAGCACGGTCTGCTCTGCCCGGTCGAGAACCATCGCGATCTCTTCTTCGAGCTTGAACGAGAGATCGTGGAGGACCGAACCGGCCCGCAGAAGGTGGCGACGCTGGGAATGCTCTTCGACGATGCCGGCGTAGTACTCGATGTTGGCGGCGCTGGGGACGATGTCGAGAAGGCGGGTGACGTAGGCGACCCCGCCGACACGATCCAGCTCGCTGGCCTTTCGCAGCTCTTCGGTGACGGTGATCGCGTCGATCGGCCGGTTGGCGTTGTAGAGGCTGGTGATGGCTCGGAAGATGGCCTGGTGGGCCGGGAGGTAGAAGTCGTCGGCGTCGAGCTTGTCCATCACCTCGTTTGCCGACTCGGACGACAAGAGGATCGAACCGAGAACCGACTCTTCGGACTCGACCGAATGCGGCGGAACGCGTCCTGACGTGATGTGTTCACTTCGACGGTCGGAAACCGTGGTCATCTCTTCCTTCGCTCACAGGGGCGTCGCCCTGCAGTCATATCGGACGGGTGTGACAGAAACCCCGAACCTACCGAGACGGCACCCAGCGCGAAAACCCACCTGCCGATGGCTTTTCGCGGACGGCCAGAACGCGAAAACGGCGCCTCGGAAGGCGCCGTTTTCCTCTCACCGTCCTCTTACCGCGGGCTGGATCGGACGTATACGTCCAAACTAACCCTGGGTACGAATGGACTTCAGGCGGGGATGACGTCGAGGGTGACTGGGAATTCGACTTCGGGGTGCAGTTTGATCCACACCTCGTGCAGCCCGATCGCCTTGATCGGGGTGCGCAGGTCGATGTTCCCGCGGTCGAGTTTCACACCGGTGAACTTGATGATCCCTTCGACCACGTCGCCGGCCCCGACCGAGCCATACAGCTTGCCTTCGTCGCCTGCCTGCGCAGCGAGCACAACCCGAATGCCTGCCAGTTGGCTGGCGACACGGGTCGCCTCCGCCTTGGCGACACGATCGGCCTCTTCGCGGGCGGTGCGCAAAGACTCGGCATGCGCCAGCGCGCCTTCCGTCGCCTTCATGGCCTTCTTCTTGGGCAACAGGTAGTTCCGGGCGAATCCGTCCGAGACGTCCACCAGGTCGCCCTTCTTGCCGAGATCGGCGACTTCGGAGAGAAGGATGAGTTTCATCGCTGCGACAGGTACGGGAGGAGGGCGACTTCCCGGGCGTTCTTGATGGCGACAGCCACCTCCCGCTGATGACGGGGGCAGTTGCCGCTGACGCGACGGGAACGGATCTTGGCGCGGTCGCTCATGTACCGGCGGAGCGTGGCGACGTCCTTGTAGTCGATGAATTCGATGCGCTCGGTGCAGAAGTAGCAGACCTTCTTCTTCATCCGGCGGTTCGGGGCGTCCTTGCCGCGACGGGGCTTGGTGCGCTGATTGCTCTGTGGTGCTCGAGCCATGCGTGTCTCCTAGAACGGGGCCTCGTCCGGGCCGTAGTCGTCGCGTGCGACGGGGCCGGGAGGAGGGCTGTTGGAACTCTTGTTGAAGTCGCCGCCACCGCTGCGGGCGGTCTTGGTGACAGAGGCGGTCGCCCAGCGGAGGCTGGGACCTACCTCGTCGATTGCGATCTCGACGACCGAGCGCTTGTCGCCCTCGGGAGTCTCCCACGACCGCTGCTCGAGCCGGCCGACGACGATGACGCGGCTGCCCTTCTCGAGGCTCTCGGCGGCGGACTCGGCCTGCTCGCGCCAGACGGTGCCGCCGAAGAACGAGGTGTCCTCCTGCCATTCACCGGACTGGTCGCGCCAGCGACGGTTCACGGCGAGACGGATCTTCGCCATCGGGACCCCGGACGGGGTGAATCGGAGTTCCGGATCCTCGACGAGGTTTCCGATGAGTGTGACTGTGTTTTCGGCCATGGTGCTCCTTTCTCGGCCGTCCACACCATGCGGTGTGGGTACGACGAAATCGTTCAGGCGCCCGGACGGACGATCTTGTGTCGGACCACGTCGTCGGCGAGCGACAGCACCCTGTCGAGATCCGACACCAGTTCGGTGTCGGCATCGAAGGTCAACACGGAGTAGTACCCCTCGTTGGTGTGGTTGATCTCGTAGGCGAAGCGTCGCTTGCCCCAGAGATCGGTTGAAGTGACCGTGGCCCCGTGGGCTCCGAGGAACGTCTCCAACTCCGTGACTTTGGAGCGGATCTCGTCCTCGCCCAGCTCGGGCCGATGAATGGTCATCAGCTCATAGTTGCGCATCAGGTTGTTTCCTCCTCTGGACATCCGTCGAAACGGACGGCCCCGCACGCTGCGGAGCAGGTGGTGGCGGACATCGGACGATGCCCGCGGGATGAAGAAGAGTGTATCCGCCGTGGTGCCCGGCGACCAAGCCGGGCCGAGGTCAGCCGGAAATCGAGAGCACCGAACCTACGCCGATGGTGGGCTGGGACCCGGCCGGGACTTCGATGGCATAGGCGTACGCGGCGGCTGCGGCGTACAACGGGCACGGATCCGACTCGCATGGGACCATGCTGAATCCGTCGACGAACCTGCCGTCTGCATCGAAGAAGAAGATGTCGAGCGGGAGCAGGGTGTTGGCCATGGTGAAACGGCTGGTGACGGTGTCTCCTCCCCATTCGAAGAGCATCCCGTCGAGGTCGCCGAGATCCGAGACCCCTTGGAGCCCCTGAGAGCGGTCGGTGGGAGTCGATGCGACGGCCACGTCGAGCGTTC
>JBBDWN010000044.1:12362-15350 GCA_040902855.1 Acidimicrobiia bacterium
GCGGATTGGGCGAGCTTGCGAGCCCCATCCGTCGGCCTCCCGCACGAAAGCGAAGCTGTTTCGTGCGGAACAGAAGGACAGGCGGCAGAGCCGGCATATCTATCTGTTCGGGTGGTTTCACGCTTTCATTGTGCATCGAAGGAGACAGACACATGGGACGCAGGGACATCTCGCTGACCGACGAGGAGGTTGCAGAACTCCTCTCCCAAGGGCGCGATCTGCAGGTGGCGACCAACGGCGCGACCGGATACCCCCACTTGACGACCCTCTGGTACGCGATCGTCGACGGTCTGGTCACATTCCGCTCGTTCACGAAGAGCCAGCGCATCGTCAACCTCACCCGCGACCCGAGGGTCACCGTGCTCGTCGAAGCCGGAGACGACTACGGCGATCTCCGCGGGGTGATGATCCAGGGCAGGGCCGAACTCGTCGCCGACCCTGACCGGGTCATGGCCACCTATCTCGCCGTCACCCGCCGGATGCAGGGCCCAGACGTCACACCGGAAACAGTCGAGGCCCTGTTCGGGCGCTTTCGGGACAAGAACACGGTCGTGACGATCCACCCCGAACGTGTCATCTCCTGGGATCACCGCAAGGGCGGATGAGCCGTCACTGTTCGATGCAGGAAACCTCGGCGCGGGGCCAGCGTTCGATCTGGCCGCTCGGCAGTCGGATGTAGAGATAGTCGGCGCGGTCGTCAGCGATGAAGATCCCTCGTCCGGCGTGGGTGATGCCCGTTGCGAACGCCGACTCGGGGAGCGTTCCGCCCAACTCGAAGCTGAGCGGCCGTCCGTCCACCTCCGAGACGAGCGGGCCGAGACGCCCCAGATCGTCCTTGGCGTAGGTGTCCCCGAAGAAGAAAAGGAACACGACCCGCTCCTGATCGCACGAGGCGAAACCGTCGTATTGGATCACCTCGTTGCCCTGCAGTTGACGACCGTCGTCGTCCACCCAGGGTCCGTGACTGTCGAGCCCGCAGGCGGTGACGAGGAGAAGTAGGGCGACGAGCGACCAGCGCATCTTGGAATGATCCGACCGCCCGCAGGACCATGTCATCCGACCGACACCTCGGACCGAACCCAGTCCAGGTCGGCGATGTGATCGGTGACGTCACCGGGTGTCTCGATGACCACCGGTGCGGCCGCAGCAGCGACGATCGCCGCGAGTGACGCCGGGGGGATCTCGCCGTGTCCGATGTTGGCGTGCCGGTCCCGGCGCGAATCGAACGGGTCGCGAGAGTCGTTGAGGTGTACCAGGTCGATGCGCCCGACGATCGCAGTCGTAGCCTCGACCAACTCGTCGAGCGGCTCGCCGCCTGCCCACGCATGGCAGGTATCGAGCACGTATCCCGGTTCGAGGTCCCCGATCTCGTCCCACAGCATGCGGATCGTCTCGAGGCGGCGGACCACCGCATTGTCGCCGCCAGCAGTGTTCTCGATGAGGACCGGGACCGAAGAGTCGAGTTGCTGAAGCGCCTTGCGCCATCGCGGGAACGCGTCGGCCATGTCCGAGTCGTCACCGGTGACATGCCCGCCATGAACCACCACCCCCGCCGCTCCGATCTCGGCAGCAGCGTCGCAGGTCTCTTGCAGGATCTTGCGGCTCGGGATCCGCACCCTGGTGTTCTCTGCGACAGGATTGATGAGATACGGAGCGTGGACGTAGATCGGTATGGCGGCCGACCGCAACTCGCCGGCGTCGGGACGGGGGTTCGGCTTCTTCCAGGACTGAGGGTTGGACAGGAAGACCTGGATGACCTCGGCTCCCCGGGCGGCGGCCTCGGCCAGCGGGGCGCCCGCCGGCACATGCGCCCCGACGATCATCCAGACACCTCGTCATCGGCATCCGAATCGGGTCGCCTGCCGGCGACGGCCAGGGCCAACGCCGTGACCTCCTCGGCTGCCCGCGCGGCGGTCCGATCCCAATCGGAGGCCAACAGCGCCATCGTCGTTTCGTCGAGCCAGCGTGCCCCCCACGGCTGGTCGGGGAGGAGTGTCGGGTCGAAGAGTCGGATCCACATCACCGGGAGGCGGTCGCCCTGGTCAGCGACGGAACCCGATCCGATGTCGTCTATTTCCGCCCACGACAGGATCGACGGCGGGCGCAGCGGTCCCGACAATTTCAGACGGAGCCCACTCCCGTTCGCTTCGATCACCGCCGTCGGGAACATCAACTCCTTCAGCCCGAACACGACCATCATCCCGCCGCAGATCAGCATCACCCAGGCCCAGATCACGTCACGCGGCTCGAAGAGCTGGGTGTCCTCGGGCCGGAACAGGATCGCTCGGAGGGCGTCGGTCAAACGTCGCCGGGTGAGGACGTCGACTGCGAGCACGACGAATGGCACGCCGACCAGCGCCAGCGTCCACATGCGGACGGCGGACCGACGGATGACGACCGGTTTCATGTGCCCACCCCGAGTTCGGACACGTCGACGAGAGCGGAAAACTCGAAACCGGCCGCCTGCACCCGCTCGGTGACGACACCGTTCGACCGGTCGACGAGGGCCAGCACCTGAGCGATGACCAGTCCTGCCCCCAACGCCACCTGAATCGATTCGGCCAGCGCCCCGCCCGTCGTCACCGTGTCATCGACGATGGCGACGACGTCGCCTGCCACAACCGGACCAACCAGACGTCCACCCGTGCCGTGAGGCTTCTCTTCTTTGCGGATCGAAAAGGCGCGCAGGTGCCGCTGCCGATCGGCGGCCCGAATCACCGTTGCCAGCGCGATCGGATCGGCACCCATCGTCATCCCGCCGACGGCCACCACAGACGAATCGAGCGCGGCGAGCACGGCGTCGCCCACCGCCGAGGCGCCCGGGCCGTCGAATGTCGTCTTGCGGGCGTCGATGTACCAGTCGCTCACCGCACCGGATCGGAGAGTGAACGGACCATCCGTCCGGACCGCATGGGTGCGGAGATGGGCGATCAGGCGTCGTCGAACGTCGTCGTCGGATGGCATGCGACTCCGGACGATACCGACGCC
>JBBDWN010000044.1:15450-39313 GCA_040902855.1 Acidimicrobiia bacterium
GGGCCGTCGAGGACGAGCCCCTCGGACGAGAACACGGTGACCGGATCTCCATCCTCGACCAGGAGCACGTCGTCGATCCCATCCAAGCGGGTGAGGGTGAAGGTCAGTTGTGCCAGACGAGCCGTCATCGAAAAGGTGCCGCCGCCGCTCTCGAACTCGGATGAAAGGTCGACGACTGCCGTCGAACCGTCCATCGTCAAAGAATCGACGGACGAGTCCTCGGGAATCGCGGTCGTGAAGTCGGTGATACCGAGCAGCGTGACGAGAGCCGCCTCGGCTTCGTCTGCCCCGCCGAGCGGTGCCACCGAGATCGGATACAAGAACGGGCCCTGGCGGAAGCCGTTGCTCCCGGAAGGGTCGAGCACGTACACGGCCACCGGATCGCCGAACGCGGGAGCCGTGGTCGTCGTCGTGGTCGTGGTCGGCTCTGACGTGGTGGTCGGCTCTGCGGTGGTGGTGGTGGTTGCGGGTTGGGCAGCCGTCATCGTCGTCGTCTCGCCCGAACCACTGCACGCCGCCAGCGTCAAGGCGAGCGCGGCAAAGGTGACTATTCGTCTCATGTGATACTCCTGAAAGTTGAAAACGTCTTCTCGTAGGCGGCGGTTCCGCATCTACCGTGTCGCCTTCGATGGAGATCATTCTGGTACGTCACGGCGAGCCCGCATGGACGCCGGACAACAAAGTCGACAACAACCCGGAATTGACCCCTCGCGGCCATGCCCAGGCCGAGGCGCTCACCCGCCGGGACTGGGGCCACATCGACGAATTGTGGGTGTCGCCGCTCGTTCGGGCGCGCCAGACGATGGAACCGCTCGAGCGCCGGCTCTCGCGGAAAGCCCGGGTCGTCGACTGGCTCGAAGAGATCCGAAATCCCTCCGACTGGCAGGGCACGCCAGCCGACTCGTTCTACGACCTTTTCACCGAGCACAACCTCTCGCCCCGCGAGCGGCTGTGGGAGGGGCTGCCAGGCGGGGAGTCCGTGACGGACTTCCATCAACGGATCGTCCAGGGGCTCCAGCGAACTCTCGCCTCGCACGGACTCGCAAAGGTGGCAGACGACGACCCACATCTGTGGGAGCAGGCCGCCAGCAAGCGGATCCTGTGGGTGGCGCACGGCGGCACGAACGCCGTCTCTATCGGTCACCTGCTCGGAGTCGAGCCGACTCCGTGGGAGTGGTCGAGATTCGACTCCGCCCACACGTCGGTAGCAGTCCTGAGGACCGCCAGAATCTCGACCGCCTATGCCTTCGGGATGCACGCCTTCGGGGACGTCTCCCATCTTCCGAAGGACCAGGTCACCCGCTGAGGTCACTTCCCGAAGCGGCGCTCCCGCAACGTGAAACTTCGCAACGCCCGCAGGTAGTCCACCCGTCTGAAGGCAGGCCAGAACACGTCGACGAACACGAACTCCGAATAGGCCGACTGCCACAGGAGGAAACCTGACAGGCGCGACTCTCCCGACGTCCTGATGAGAAGATCGGGATCCGGGACATGCGCCGAATACATCCTGCCCGCCAGAGTCTCGGCAGTGATCTGGTCGGCGATCTCATCGGCGGGAACGCCGTCTGACGCCATCGACGAAACGAGGTCGCGGGCGGCATCGACGATCTCCTGGCGTCCGCCGTAGCCGAGGGCGATCGTCAGCCAGCGCGACCCGTTCGGACAGCCCTGTTCGGCTCGTTTGGCAGCCTCGACGACCGCATCCGGCACCAGGTCGAGGCTCCCGATGAACCGGATCGCCATGTCTGCCTGCTCGCACCGAGATGGAAGGCGATCGAAGAGTTCGACCAGGACTTCGAAGTACGGGGCCAGCTCGGTGTCCGGGCGGTCGAGGTTCTCCCGGGACAACAGCCAGCCGGTAATCGCTTCCACGCCCAATTCGGCGTTCCAGTCCAAGAAGTCTTCGAAACGGCGCATTCCGGCGCGGTAGCTGTCCGTGTAGCTGGCGAGACCCTCGGATCTTGCATAGCGGCGGTGACCGTCCAGAATCACTGCCACGTGCTTCGGGAACCGCGACCGATCGAGCTTGGACAGGAGGCGGTCCTCGTAGAGTTTGTAGAGGAGATCCGACGGTCTCGGAATGCGTCCCGTCATTCCGTCAGACTACCGAGTAGAAGACAGGCCCACGATGTCACCGAACCGCAATAGCCCGTACACGAAGGTACCGACCACGTGAAACCCGACCGCGAGACACTCGAACTCGTGAAAACCACCATGGCGACCCTCGGGCGCATGAATCACCCGTTCCGCGGCTTCCTCAACGGTGCTGCGGCAATCGCCGCCATCGTCGGACTCGCAGTCCTGCTCGTCGTCAACCCGGGCGGTGCCTCGCTGACGGTCGCCCTGATGGTCTACGGCGGCAGCCTCGTCGTCATGTTCACGGTGTCCTGTCTCTATCACTCGGTGCCGTGGGGACCACGCTGGAAGGCGCGCATGCGGCGCCTCGACCACTCCGCGATCTTCCTCGTCGTCGCCGGTACGTTCACCCCGGTGGCGGTCGTCGCGCTCGATCCCGCCTGGCGGAGCGCCAGCCTGATCGCCGTGTGGACTGCTGCCATCGTCGGAATCACCCTCAAGTTCGTCGAGCGCGACATCCGGCTCGGCCGATCGGTCACGATCCAGGCGATGATGGGATGGGCTGCCGTCATTCCCATGTTCCGGATCGCAGACCGTCTCGGAGGCGATGTCATCGTGCTCCTGGGGATCGCCGGCATTCTCTACACCATCGGGATGATCTTCATGCTGACTGGCCGACCGCGCCTGTTTCCCCGCGTCTTCTCCCACCACGAGTTGTTTCACGTGCTCGTCATCGCGGCCAGCACCGTGAACTTCGCCGCCATCGTGAATTTCGTCCTCCCGGCGGCGGTCTGACTCTCTAGCGTCGGGGACCATGTCCCCCGGGGTTCGCTTCGTCCTCCTCGCCGCCGTGCTGTTCGGCACCACCGGCACCGCCCAGGCGTTGGGCCCTGACGACGCCGACCCTCTCACCGTCGGGGCGATGCGGCTGCTGATCGGAGCCGCCGGACTGATCACGGTGGCAGCGATGCGAGGCCGGTTGCGGGAGGCAATCGCGGTCGAGCGTCGATGGCTGGCGCTGGGAATGCTGGGCGTGGCCGGGTACCAGGTGACCTTTTTCGGCGGGGTGCGGTTGGCCGGCGTCGGGGTCGGGACACTGCTGACGATCGGGTCGGCGCCAGTGTTCACCGGGATCGCCGCACGCCTGATCACCGGTGAGCGGCCCATCCGGGCTTGGTATCCGGCCACCGGGCTCGCCCTCGTCGGGTTGGCGCTGATCGCCGACCTGGGCGGCTCGCCCGACCCGATGGGAGTCGTCCTTTCCCTCGGGGCGGGTGCTTCCTACGCCATGTTCTCGGTGGGATCGGAACGGGTGATCCAAGCCTCGGCCCCGGTGCCGGCGATGGCGGTGGTGTTCGGAGGAGGTGCCGTCCTCCTGCTTCCGGTGCTGGCGGTGGGAGATGTGAGTTGGATCGCCAGTGGACGAGGGGTGGGGTCGGCGTTGTGGCTGGGGCTGATTGCCACCACCGCCGCCTACGTCTTCTACGGGAAGGGGTTGGCGGTCACTCCCGTGACGACGGTCGCAACACTGGTCCTCGCCGAGCCGATCACCGCACTCGTCCTGGCGACGGTGGTGCTCGGCGAGCCCCTCACACTGCCGTCTGTGGTCGGTGCGACGCTCGTCACGATCGGTCTCCTGATCCTGTCCCGTCGTTCACCCAACGGCCACCCGGCGGTCAGTCCGACCCCTTAGTTTCCGCGCCGTTCCCCGAACTCGTGCGCGAAAACCACCGTATAGGTGGTGCCGAACCCTGGGTACGCGCTTCAGGTGCGGTGGAGCCAGGAGGGTTCGGTGCAGAGGGATTCGATCTTGTCTGGGTCGGTGGGGACGCCAGAGGTGAGATTCTCGTGGCCGTCTGCGGTGATGAGGATGTCGTCTTCGATGCGGATGCCGATCCCCAGAAACTCCTCCGGGATGCGGTGGGTGATCTTCTCCGCCGCCTCCTTCTCCTCCTCCTCGGCCTTCCGCGCCTCGGCGGTTCCCAACAGGATGCGCCGTTCGGTCCAGGCGTCGAGGTCGTGCTCCAGCAGCGTGAACTCGACCTCCGGGCGGTCAGGTGCCACGTAGATGCCCGGCTCCACCGTGAAGACCATCCCCGGTTCGAGCGGACGGTGCACCCCGGCGGTTCGGTACGAACCGGCGTCGTGGACGTCGAGGCCCAGCCAGTGACTGGTGCCGTGCATGAAGAACTGGCGATATAGGTGCATCCCGAGAATGTCCGGGGCCGAGCGAGGGATGAGCCCGAGATCGGCGAGGCCTTCCGCCAGCACCGCGATCGAGGCGTCGTGGCACTGGCGCAGGGTGGCCCCGGGGCGGGAGGCGGCGATACCCGCCCGCTCGGCGGCCAGCACCACGTCGTAGACGGCCCTCTGCGGAGCCGTGAACCCGCCGTTGGCGGGGAAGGTCCGGGTGATGTCCGAGCTGTACATGTCGACTTCTGCGGCGGCATCGATGAGGATCAGATCCCCGTCCTCGATCAAGCGGTCGTTTTCGATGTAATGCAGGACGATGGCGTTCGGGCCCGACGCCACGATCGACGGGTACCCGTCCCGGGGCGATCCGGCCTCCCGCCAGATGTACTCCATCGCCGCCTGCACCTGGTACTCGTAGAGTCCGGGGCGGGCGAACCGCATCGCCTCCCGATGGCCCTCCGCCGAGAGAGCGCAGGCAGCGCGCAGGCTCTCGATCTCCGACTCCGACTTTCGCAGTCGCTGGTCGGCGAGGACGGTCCCCACATCGTGGACAGCGACCGGAACCACCCGCCCAAAACGCTCGAGCTGGGATCGGGCCGTGTCGAGCAGCCGGCCGATCGAAGCGTCGTGATCGGCGTTGCCGAGCCGGTAGAACAGCGCGTCCCTGCCCTGCATGAGGCGGCTGAGTTCGTTCTCGAGCTCGGAGATCTCGTAGGCGACGTCTGCGGCGTAGCGCTCCTTGGCCCCTTCGACGCCCGCCCGGTATCCCGTCCAGATCTCCATCTCGGGATCGCGGGGACGCACGAAGAGATGGAAGTCTCCGTCGGGATGACCTGGCGCCAGCACACATACGGCATCGGGCTCCCCGAAGCCGGTGAGGTAATGGAAGTCCGAGTCCTGCCGGAACACGTGATGCACGTCGTCATTGCGAACCGTCTCGGCGGCGGCAGGCACGACTGCGATCGAGCGGTCACCGATGGTCTGGGCGAGGGCGGTGCGATGGTTTTTGAAGCGGTCCGACATGGAGCCTTTCCGGGTCTGAGCGAAGTGTGACAGATCAGCCGGCGGGTGCCAGCCGGACGATCAGCGGGGCATGGTCCGATCCGAGCCTCGGCCCCAACCGACGGTCGATCGTGACCAGATGCTCGCTGTGCAGCAGGTGGTCGATCTGGACTCGCACCAATGGGTTGCCGTCGATCGGGAACGAAGGCTGCAATCCGAAGCCGCGGGTCGAATCGCGAAAACCGGTCTCAGACACGAACGAACGCCAGGCCTGGGACCACTGGGTGGCGTTCAGGTCACCGGTCACGATCGCCGGACCGGTCGCCGCCGCCGCCCATTCGGCAGCCCATCCGAGTTGGGCGTTGCGGAGGGCGGCACGCTCCGACGTGATGGGTGAGAGCGGATGGATCCCGAGGATGTGGACCGGACCGTCACCCAGGTCGACCACGACTTCGACCGCCCGCGGCTCGGCCGACGCGAAACCGAACGACTCGAACGATGACCCGGCCGGGGCGAGGACCATCGTCGAGAAGATGAGGCCGGGCTGTCCGACGGAATACAAGTCGTAGGAGAGGTCGGCGAGGACCGCCGCCTCCTCCCACAGGCGGGTCGTCTCGTGAAGAAACACCACATCGGGTGCGGTCCGTCCGATGTAGTCGAAAACACCCGCTCTGGCCTCGTTGGCGGCCCGGACGTTGAACGACATCACCGTGAACGGCTCGCCGCCCGCGACAGGAGACCCTGCCGGGGGGACCCACAACATCCCGACCAGCCCGGCGTTCAGCAACCCCACGGCGAGCACCGCACCTCCCGTCTTGCGCCATCGCCCGACGATGAACGCCAGGCCGAGCACGGTGGCGACCACCGCGTACTGAGGTCGAAAGTTCGACAGCAGATCGAAGCCCCACCACCACGCGCCGGCAAAGCCGGCGAGGGCAGCGGTCGACACGACAAGTGCCGGAACCACGAGGAGGATCACGTCAGTCGAGACCCCGGAGGAAAGAGGCCACAGCCCGCCCGATCTCGGGCCCCGCATCCTCCTGGATGAAGTGCGATCCGGAGACGGTCACTTCCTGCTGGTTCGGCCAACTCCGGCAAAACTCACGCGGCCGACCGACCAGGATCGACCCAGGCTCGGCGTTGACGAACAGTTTCGGCACGTCGGTCCGGCTGAGCCACTGCGAGTAGTCCGACACGATGGCAGCCACGTCCGTCGGTTCGCCTCCGATCGGGATCTGCCGGGGCCAGGTGAGTGTGGGTCGACGGCTCTCGCCCCCGTCGAGATACGGGCGCCGGTACTCGTCATGCACCGCGGCAGGGAGCGGATCGAGCACGGATGCCGGGAGGATCCGTTCGACGAAGACGTTCTTTTCGAGGATGATCGTCTCACCCGCCTCGCTGCGCATCGCCTCGAAGATGCCCCGTGAGCCTTCCGGCCAGTCCGACCATTCCACCGGCATCACGATCGTCTCCATGTAGGCGATCGCCCGCACGGCATGGCGGTGACGGTTGGCCCAGTCGAAGCCGAGCCCGCCACCCCAGTCGTGAACGACCAGCGCCACCTCTTCGGAGACCCCCAGTGCTTCGAGAAAGGCGTCGAGATACCGCCGATGATCGACGAACCGGTATTCGCCGCCCACCTTCTCGGAGTCTCCCATCCCTATCAGGTCGGGGGCGATGCATCGTCCGAGACCGTCGAGTTCGGGTATCACCTTGCGCCACAGGAACGACGACGTGGGGTTCCCGTGGAGGAAGACGATGGGCGGTCCCTCTCCGGTTTCGGTGTACGCCATTCGGGCATCGAGCACTCCGACGAACTGCTTTCCGGTCATGGACCCGACGCTACCCGCCCCGGAGCGGGTGGAATGACCCGCCCGGGCTCAGAGCCAGTCGATCAGCGCTTCTGCCAGTTCCACACCTGCGTCTTCCTGGACGAAATGTCCGGCACGGGGGATCGTCCGGTGCGGTTGTCGGCGAGCACCCGGCATCAGCTTCTGGAAAGGCCGCTCTCCGCCGGCGGTGATCGGATCGCTGTCGCTGAACAGCGTCAGAACCCCTCCTTCCCAGGCGCTGAGCGTCTGCCAGGCCCTCCGATTGGCTTCGGCTTCGGGGTCGTCAGGCCGTGTCGGTACGAGCGACGGCATCGCTCTCGGGGCGGCCTTGAAACGTTCGTCGGGGAAAGGAGCGTCGTAGGCGGCGATCGTTTCGGGGGTGAGCGAGTTGACCACGCCCCCGGCCACGATCGAGCCGACGGCGAACTCGGGGGAGGTCCGGGCAAACTCCTGCCACGCGAAGAAGGCATCCGGCATCGTGTGATCTCCGGTCGGCAGCCCGGTGTTGGATACCACCAATCGGGAAAATCGCTCTGGACGGTTCGCCAGGACCCGCAGTCCGATGAGGCCACCCCAATCCTGGCCGAACAGCGTCACGTCTTCGACCTCCATGGCATCGAACCACCCTGTCATCCACGCCACGTGCCGGGCGAAAGTGTGGTCGACGATCGAAGCCGGCTTGTCGGAGCGGCCGAAACCGACCAGGTCGGGAGCGAGTACTCGAAGTCCTGCGGCAACGAGCGGCGGAATCATCTTGCGATAGAGATAGGACCAAGTCGGTTCACCATGCATGAGGAGCACGACCGGGCCGGTCCCGACGTCGACCGTGACAATGCCCACCCCGCCGAACTCCACTCTCCGGGTGGGGAAGTCGAAGCCGAGAGCTTCGAATCGATGTTCGGGGGTTGCCAGCAGGTCCATCTGTCGACGGTACCAAGGCCACGCTCCCTGTCGACATCGAACCGAACGGCGGACTCGGGCCCTCGATCGTTTACGGTATCCCGCCGTGGATCTGTCCCTCGTCTCCGTGCTGCAGGTCGTCGGCGGGTTGGTGCTTCTCACCTTCGCCGCCGACCGCCTGGTGCTGGCCGCCGCCCGCCTGTCCCGGCGGTCGGGTTTGTCGCCGGTACTCATCGGAGCGGTGGTGGTCGGGCTCGGCACATCGCTGCCCGAAATGCTGGTATCGGGTCTCGCCGCCGCCGAGCCGAACGGAATGGATCTGGCGCTCGGCAACATCGTCGGGTCGAACATCGCCAACATCGCCCTCGTGCTCGGACTGAGCGTTGTCCTCTCCCCGATCGTCGGCCAGGGCCGGATCCTCCGTCGCGAAGGGGGCCTCATGCTGGCCGGGATGCTGGCTCTCGTCGCCTTCGCCTGGGACGGGGTCCTGACGCTCCCGGAGGGCATCTTCCTCGGCGTCGGACTGTTGGTGGCGCTCACCCTCCTGGTGATCTGGTCCTCGCAAGAAGGAGCGGCTGACATCGACCTCGACGAGATCGGCAAGGACGAGGACATCAGAGCCGGGGTCGAGACCATGTTCGGCATCGGATCGCTCGGCATCACGCTGCTCGGCGCACGACTCCTCGTCACCGGTGCCGAGGAAGTGGCGCTGGAGTTGGGAATCTCCGAGGCTCTGATCGGGCTGACGCTGGTCGCAGTCGGGACCTCGCTGCCGGAACTCGCCACGGCGCTGGCGGCGGCACGACGCAAGGAGAACGACCTCGTGCTGGGAAACGTCCTGGGGTCGAATCTCTTCAACGCCCTCGGTGTGGGGGCCGTCACGGGAATTGTCGGGAACGGGGCCCCCTTCGTCGACGATTTCGGCCCGAGCCTCGTCGTGATGATGGGCGTCGCCGTATTGGCCGGAGTGCTGGCCACGATCGGAAACCGACTGGATCGCTGGCAGGGGGCGGTGCTGATCGCCTCCTATCCGGTCCTGCTGTTCCTCATCTGAAGAGCTTCACAGCAGTCGACGCAGCGCTTCGGCCTGTCGATGGACCGACTCGACCGATCCTCCCCCCTGTGAGACGCGACGGCGGACCGAATCGTCCACATCGATGCGGCCGAGGTCCGACTCCTCGAAACGGGGGTCGGCGGCGGCCAGGTCGGCCGGGGTGGCGGCGTCGAGGGCACGCTCGTCGGCCACCAGCAGTGCCACGAGCCGACCGACGGCGTGGTGCGCCTCACGGAAGGGAACGCCCCGTTCGACGAGCGCCTCGGCGAGGTCGAGGGCGGTCACCCAGGGCGAAGCGGGCGGAGGGTTGAACTCGGCTGATCTCAGCATCGCCGTCAGCGCAGCGAGGGTCCCGCCGAGCAGGTCGTCGGCGGCGAACAGGTACGTCTTGTCCTCCTGCAGGTCCCGGTTGTAGGTGAGCGGAAGCCCCTTCTGGAGGGTGAGGATCGAGGTGAGCGCCCCGATGGCACCTGCTGTCCGCCCCCGAGCCAGTTCGGCGATGTCAGGGTTCTTCTTCTGTGGGAGAGCAGAGCTGCCGGTCGTGAAGTCGTCGCCGAAGCGAACCCAGCCGAATTCGGTGCTCGACCAGAGGACGAGTTCTTCGGAGAGCCGAGAGAGATGGACCATCGCCTGGGTGGCGCACCAGATGTGCTCGGCGACGAGGTCGCGCGAGCCGACCGCGTCCATCGAGTTGGCGAACACCACGTCGAAGCCGAGCGCCCGAGCCGTGTTCCCCGGTTCGATGGGGAGGCTGGAGCCTCCGCCGGCACCTGCTCCCAACGGCGACACTCCCAGCCGCCCGGCCAGATCCTCGAACCGCGATCGATCGCGCAGCGCCATCCACGCATAGGCCAGGAGATGGTGGCCGAGCGGGACCGCCTGTGCCTGCTGGAGGTGGGTGTACGAGGGAACGATCGTGTCGGCGTGTCGTTCGGCGAGCGCCACCAGCGTGTGCGCGAACTCGGTGAGCTGCCGCTCCCGTTCAGTTGCCATCCTCCGCATATAGAGCCGGACATCGAGGGCCACCTGGTCGTTGCGGGAACGCCCGGTGTGGAGCGTGCGACCGACGTCACCCACGACTTCGATCAGACGACGCTCGACAGCCGAGTGGACATCCTCGTCGGTGTCGAGAAATGCGAACGACGAGTCCTCTGCCTCGGCGAGGATCGTCGCCAGCCCCTCGATGAGTCTCCCAACGTCTTCGAGCGGCACCAGCCCGACGTCGCCCAGCATCGAGACATGGGCCATCGAACCGCGTATGTCGTCGGGGAGCAGCCGCCGGTCGTCGTCGGTGACGGTGTACTCCCAGAGGATCCGGTCCGGCTCAGAGCTGAACCGGCCACCCCAGAGGGTCACTCACCTTCTCCCAGCCGCGACTCGGCGAGCCGGCGCAGCCGGAGGGCGTTGAGACGGATGAACCCTTCGGCGTCAGCCTGGTTGTAGACGTCATCCTCCTCGAACGTCACCGTCGCCTGGTCGTAGAGGGCGTGGCGTGCCGACCTCCGGCCTTCGATCGCGCAGCTGCCCTTGTACAGCTTGAGGCGCGTCTCGCCGTTGACCCGCTTTTGGATGTCGTCCATGAACGCCTGCAGCGCCTCGCGCTCCGGGGCGAACCAGAAGCCGTTGTAGACCATCTCGGCGTAACGGGGAACCAGCTCGTCACGCAGATGGGCGACCTCGCGATCGAGCGTGATCGACTCGACGCCACGGTGGGCGTGGTGCAGGAGCGTCGCTCCCGGCGTCTCGTACACACCACGGCTCTTCATCCCCACGAAGCGATTCTCCACGATGTCGACCCGACCGATCCCGTGCGCCCCGGCGATGGTGTTCGCCTTGGTGAGGAGTTCGACCGGAGCCAGCTCTTCGCCGTCGATGGCGACCGGAGTTCCCTTTTCGAAGGCGACCGTGACCCACTGCGGCTCGTCGGGGGCCTGCTCGGGGTCGACCGTCATCCGGAACATCCCGGCAGGAGGCGACTCCCAGGGATCCTCCAGAATTCCTCCCTCGTAGGACACGTGCATGAGGTTGGCGTCCATCGAATACGGCTTCTCGGGTGTGACCGGGACCGAGATTCCTCGGGCCTCGGCATAGGCGACGCAGTCGGCCCGTCCCCGCAGCTTCCATTCGCGCCACGGAGCGATGACCTTGATGTTGGGGTTGATGGCGTAGGCCGCCAGCTCGAAACGGACCTGGTCGTTGCCCTTGCCCGTGGCACCGTGGGCGATGGCGTCGGCCCCGACCCGCTCCGCGGTCCGCATCATCCCTTGCGTGATGATCGGCCGAGCGAGGGAAGTCCCCATCAGGTAGTAGCTCTCGTAGGTGGCATTGGCCCGGATCGCCGGGAACACGGCATCGCGGACGAACTCCTCGGTGAGGTCTTCGACGACGGCCTCGACCGCGCCGGTGGCGATCGCCTTGTCCTTGGCCTCTGCCACCTCATCGCCCTGGCCGACATCGGCGGTGTAGGCGACGACATCGGCCGAGTATTCCTCCCGCAGCCACGTGAGGATGACCGAGGTGTCGAGTCCGCCCGAGTAGGCGAGGACGACTTTCATGCGTTCGCTCCGATCTTTTCGAGTCTTGCTGCCAGCGCCGGTCCGCCGTCTGCGACGGTGCTGATGACGAGGATCGTGTCGTCTCCTCCTACCGACCCCAGGACGTCTGTCAGCGCGGCTCCGTCGATGGCAGAGGCGACCACCATCGCCGCACCCGGAGGCGTCTTCATGACGACGATGTTGCCGCTGGACTGGATCGATTCGACGAATTCGTCGATCGTGCGGCCCAGGTAGGCGACTGCTTCGTCCGGATCGCCCCGCTCACCGATCCGATAGTGATCGTCGTTCGCTTTCGTCGCACCGATCACCGCCAGATCGCGCGACACGGTGGCCTGGGTGACCGACATTCCCCTCGCTTCGAGGAGTTCGACGAGCTCTGCCTGGCTGGTGACTGCCTGATCGAGGATGAGATTGCGTATCACGCGGCGTCGCGCCGCTGTCGTTGACATGGCATGCAGCATACGCATATGCGTATACGGGTGCCAACCGGCTCTGCCAACCGGACCGATAAGCTGCACCGACCGATGGAGACGCGCCGCTGAATCCGTATTGGGCTCTCGCTCTGGTCGCCGCGCTCATCGCCGCCAACGGCTTGTTCGTGGCGGCCGAATTTTCCCTGATCTCGGTGCGGCGCGGAAGTCTCGTGGCCCTGGCGAAAGAGGGGAGCCGACGGGCGGCCACCGCCCTGCGGGAATTGGATCGCGCCTCTTTCATGCTCTCCGGAGCCCAGTTCGGCATCACCGCCACCAGCCTGGTCGTCGGATTCCTGGCAGAGGCGGCAGTGGGCGACGGCGTGATCCGGCCGGTGCTCGAACTGTTCTCGCTGTCAGAAGACGCCGCCACCCCCATCGCGCTCACGCTGGCCTTCCTCATCTCGACAGTCGTCCAGATGCTCTTCGGCGAACTCGCCCCGAAGAACCTCGCCCTCGCCATCCCCGTCAAGATGTCGCTGTTCGTCGCCTATCCGATCCACTGGTTCGGCAGCGGCTTCGGCCCGATCATCCGGGTCTTCGACGGCACGGCGGGCTGGGTCACGAAGCGGGTGTTCCGAGTCGACGTGTCGGAGGAACGTCAGGGCGGTCACTCACCCGAAGAGCTCGCCCGGATCATCGTCGCCTCCCAGGAGGAGGGTCAACTCTCGCGAGATCAGGGAGAGTTGCTCACCCGAGCCGTCGAACTCGGTCAGCGGCGGGTCTACGAGGTGATGGTGCCGCGCACGAGAGTGACGTTCCTCGACGGCGACGACCCGGTCGACGCCCTCCGGCTCGCCGCTCGCGAAACGGGTCACTCCCGGTTCCCCGTCGTGGGAGAGACCGATGACGACATCCTCGGCACGGTTCACATCAAGGATCTGCTGTCGGTTCCTGCCGATCAGCGGGAGCTCGCCGTCCTGCGGTCGATCGCCAGCCCCGCCCTCATCGTGCCCGACACCGACAGACTGCGACCCCTGCTCTCCAAGATGCGCCAGTCGCACCGGACGTTCGCAGTGGTCGCCGACGAGTACGGCGGGGTTGCCGGAATCGTGACCCTGGAAGACGTCGTCGAAGAGCTCGTCGGTGAAATCGAGGACGAGTTCGACTCCAAGGCCCAGCCCATCCGGGCCACGTCAGACGGCGGGTACCTCTTCGATGGGACGGTCCGGGCCGAGGATGCCGAAGTCACGCTCGGTTGCGAGCTCCCCGAAGGTGGCTACGAGACGATCGCCGGTTTCCTCATCTCCACGCTCGAACGGATACCGGCCGAGGGCGAGTTCGTAGACGTGGAGCGTTGGCGGCTCCGAGCCGTTGACATTGACGGCCTGCGGGTGGTCACGATCTCCGCCCAGCCCGTCGGGGCCACCGATGACGGGGCCGAACGATGACGCTCCAACTGGCGGCCGACGCCTCCGATCTCAGCGCCGGATTCGACCCGACCGCCCTTCTGATCGGCCTGGCCCTGCTCATCGCCAACGGCTTCTTCGTGGCGGCCGAAATCGCGCTCCTCGCCGCCAACCGGGCCCACGTCGAGGAGCTGGCCTCGCAGGGCGATCCCGGCGCCGTCCGGGCCCTGAAAGCCCTGAGGGAACTGTCGGTCACCTTCTCAGGCGCACAGCTCGGGATCACCATGTGCTCACTGGGGCTCGGGGCCATCGCCGAACCCGCCCTGGCGTCGCTCTTTCTCGTCTGGTTGGAACCGATCGGGCTCAGCGACACCACCGCCAGCGTGATGGCGTTCGTGGTCGCACTGAGCATCGTGGTCTTCCTCCACATGGTGGTTGGCGAAATGGTCCCGAAGAACCTGGCGTTGGCGGACGCCGAGCGGCTCTCCGTCCGGCTCTCGCTGCTGTTCGGCTGGTACGTCAAACTCTTCCGTCCGTTGATCGTGGTGCTGAACGCGGCGGCCAACGGAATCGTCCGTCTGACGGGGGTCCAGCCAGTCGAGGAGATCGGACTCGTCCACACCCCGGACGAACTGCGGATGGCGTTGCGCGAGTCGCTGCGCAGCGGACTGATCGCTCCTGGTCAGGTTCGAGTCCTCTCGGCGGTGCTCGCCCTCAGCGACATCGACGCCGAGTCCGCCATGACACCCCGGATCGACCTGGTGACCGTCGACGAAGGAGACTCCGTCGACGAGATCTTGCGGGTGGCAGCCGAGTCCGGCCATTCCCGACTGCCAGTCCGCGAGACGGACCTCGATCACATCATCGGAGTCGTCCACGTCAAGGACCTCTTGACCGCCGAGCCGGACGACATCGCCGGCAAGACTGCCGGAGAGCTTCGCCGGCCGATGCCGGTCGTTCCCGAGTCACGCGATCTCGACCAACTCCTCAACGACATGCGAGCCGAGCGATCGCATCTCGCTCTCGTCATCGACGAGCACGGGGGAACGGCGGGCGTCCTGACTCTCGAGGACATCCTGGAAGAACTCGTGGGCGAAATCGCCGACGAATTCGACCCGGCCGAACTGGAGCAGCGGAATCGGGAAGGTGCCTGGGTGGTAGCGGGGACCATGCGGCGGGACGAACTCGAACGGCTGACCGGACTGGAACTTCCCGAGGGCGAGACCGAGACGGTGTCGGGGGCGATCAGCGAGGCGCTCGGTCGACTTCCCGCCCGCGGCGATCGCGTCGACCACGACGGCTGGACACTTCGGGTCTTGACGATGGAGGGCAGGCGGGCCGGACAGGTCGAGGTCGTGGCGCCGACAGACTGAGTCCTTCTCAGCCCAAGGCCTGCCACATGACGAACCGTCCGTCGGCGTCGACGCCGACCACAGTCGGCAGCGAGGTCCCGTCGAGGAATCCGGTCGGCGTCCCTCCGAATCCACCACTCTTCCACAGGGCGAGCCGCTCCCAGCCGGAGGCCGAAGCGACCCAGGCCGAGTCCGCAGACCAGTCGTAGACGGCCAATCGCCCTCCCCAGGAGACGGTGGGACCGATGGGAGCCCCTTCCAGCCGCACCAGGCCGTCGTCACCCCGGTACTCGTGGATGCCCTTCGATACCGAGGCGCCGACTGCATACACCCCGCCGGCCTCCACCAGTCCGGCGTAACCCGTCCCGAGTGGCCGCCAGTTCACCCCGCCGTCGGAGGTCACGTGGATCGCTCCCGCGTTGTCGAGGACGACGAGACCTTCGTCCGTGCTCGCCGCGTCGGTCACGACCCCGGGGAGCTGGATCCGGCGTGAGTCAGGACCGGAGACAACCGCGAGAGGCCGATCGACGTCGAACACGACGACATCGCCCTGGTGCGCCGCGACCACTCCGGCTCGCACCCCGAACACCGTGTGTGCCCCACCGAAGCGGCCGGCGACGTCGAACTCGAACATGACTGTGCGATCCCCGGTGACGCCGACGATGAGGAAGCCGTCATCGACTACCGCCCCGACGCCCGGTGCGATCTCGATCGACAGTGGCAGACCGAGCAGGGGGCGCCAGACGCCGTCTCGGAGGATGCTGGCGGGCCACAGTCCGGTGCCGGTGACGGACACCACGGACTGACCGAATCCGACCAGCCGATGCGAGGGGTCGATCTCGATCGGTTCGTCCCACACCCGCGGTGAGGCGCTCAAAGGCGGTTCGACCGCCGGAGCAGCGTCGGGAGGCGGTGGGACCCGCACCGGCGACTCGGAGAATGCGAGGGAAGGCCAGGTCGCGACGACCGCCAGCAGGAGAGCGGCGACTGGTACCAACGGCGTGAGATGACGGCCCCGAACCGGGCTCTGCTCCTCGGCGGTTGGCACCGTGATACTCATCGCTCTCAACCTACGCGCCCGCCCTGGTCCAGCGGTAGATCACCCGTTCACCCTCCTCGGACACGAGTGCGTACCCACCCGGACCGGGGATCGGGGCGATGATCACTCCCCACATGCCGTTTTCGGGACCGAGGGGAACGTCGAACATCTCTCCCGACAGATCATCGAGGACCCGCAGGACTGACGGTCCATGGGCGGTAATGCCGTCACCCCACGTCATGAGCGTCGACCCGGGGCTGGCATCGGAGTCGAGCACGACGTCACCGGCCACCGATACTTCGGTCAACTCCAGTGTGGCGGCGTCGACGGTCAACACTCGGCGAGGCTCTTCTGCAGTGACCACGATCAGTCTCTGTGACGACACTCCGGCAGTGAAGATCGGAACCTCGAAGGTCTTCCAGGTCTTCCCGAAGTCTGTCGACAGGCTCCAGTCCGTCATCGGACGGGCGTGGCCGGTTCCCACCAGGAGACCGTCGAACTCGAATATGCGTGCCGGGAGCGATGCCAGCTGAACGCGGTCCTGCACCTCGCCGTCCACCAGGTCGACCCGCACGGGACCCTCGGGACCGGTCCCGAGCACGACGAGCGTCGGACCACGCAGGGTGGCGTGGCGAATCGAAAGACCGGGGAGCAGATGAACCTGGTGCCCGCCGTTCGCGATCTCGTAGACGACCCCGGCCGACGGAGTCTCGCCGAACATCAGCAGTCGACCCGACTGCTCGAAGACGCCCGCCAAGCCGAACCCGGACACCACCTCGATACCGCTCCACGGTCCTTCGTCTGCCGAGACCCAGATCGTGCCAGGGTCGAGGATCCCTGCGAGGGCGACCAGATGTCCGCCGGTGTCGAACACGCGGTCGGCGTTCCCGGGAAGGCTGGTGACGAAATCCCAGGCGTGGGCCTCCCGCGGGGCAACGACGTCCGGTGCGTACGGTCCGGGAGCCGCTGACCACAGAACGGGCTGGCCCGCCACCTGCCCAAACAGGAGACTCCAATTCCAGTCACTCGCGCCAAAGGCGACGGCCGAGGACAGGGCGCTGAGGTCGAGCAGTTCCCATCCGCTTCCGAACCGGTGACCCCACAAGCCGCCTTTCGCCGTCGGGCCACCGATAGGACCACCGATCACGCCATCAGGGACCGGATGGATCCACCCGACATCACGTCGCAGCAGGTTGCCTTCTGGGGTCCAGGCTCGGGGCGAGTCGGCTCGCATCAGTTGGCTTCGCACTATCCCGGCGGAGTCCCAGGTTCGGACGGACGCAACCAGTCCCCTCTGCGGGTGTGACACCACATCGGTGATGACACCCCGTCCGACGTCCAGAGGCACCGTCACCCAGGCGACGTTGCCGTCCGGCCGCCACCACACCACCGCTCCGTCGGCGTCCCCGCCGACGGCAACGATTCCGCCGTCGACGCCGATCACGTCGGTGACGACGACGTTGCTCCCCGGTGGGGTGATGTCATCCCAGCGGCCGATGCGACCTTCGAGCAATCGCCCGACTCTCGCCGCACCCGATCGCAACGTGTCGGTGAACGGCGCAGAGCCCTGGCCGATCGCGTACAACTCGCCTTCGATCACCCGCAGCGCATCGATTCGACCCGGACCCTCGAACGGATGGTCGACGACCGTGAAATCGGACTCAGCCTGTCCGTGCCACAGGGTGGGAACCGAACTTCCCATGCCGGGACCGACGATCGCCCCTCCGATGACAAACCCGTCGAGATAGCCGACCACGTCACCGAGGAACGCCCGCTCGGCGACCTCCACGTCCCGCCGTGTCCACAGGTCGCCCACAGGCCCGGCTGTCCACACGAATCCGCCGCCATGCTCGGAACGTTCGCCCACCACGACGTGGCCGTGATTCGATCCCCCCATCGCCGTGAACGCGCCTCCGCCGGGAAAGAACACCTCTGAGGTGAATTGCACGAAGCTGTCGGGTACCACGACATCGCCCGAACTCAGCTGCGTCACAGCAGGCTCGACCGACGAGGGAGACTCGACTCGATCCTCACCGCTGCCGAACACGCCGAACGCCACTGCCAGGGCGAGGGCGACGACCCACAGGGCCGCTCTCCCTG
The DNA here is from genome assembly GCA_040902855.1 of Acidimicrobiia bacterium. Taxonomy (GTDB): domain Bacteria; phylum Actinomycetota; class Acidimicrobiia; order Spongiisociales; family ZC4RG35; genus DATHWB01. The sequence goes on from JBBDWN010000044.1 coordinate 33,373, forward strand.
GCGGTGACCGTCGCGGCGACTGCGTCCGAGGAGTGCCCTCTGCAGTGGGGAGGTTGATGCTCACCGGCCAAAAGCTACCGGGCGCAGTTCGGTAGCCGTCCCCGACCGCGATACGGCGGCAACGGCGGCCACGACGAGAGCCCCGCCCAGGACTCTCGAGAACGTCAATCGCTCGCCGACCAACACCCACCCTGCCGCCACGCCGAAGACGGGAACGAGGGCCACATAGATCCCGGCGACCGAGGGAGAGGTGCGACGCAATCCCGTGATGAACGCCCAGAAGGCCAGGCCGTAGTAGAGGACCCCGGAGAGAACTGCACTCAGCCAGCCGACGACTGGCACATCGCTCACAGAGACGTCGAGCCCGGCCACAGCAGCGACGCCGAGCACTGACAACCCGAACAGCAGCGCGACCCCCTGCTGCGCAGCCACAACCGCCGAGGCCGAGGACGTTTCGGGCCATTCCCCCGCCGCCACCGCATAGACCGCGCAGCAACCGACGGCCGCCACCGTGAGGACGACACCGCCCAGGGCCCCTCCCGAGACCTCCCCCGTCGCCGCCACTGCCGCCCCCACCACCGCCACGGCGGAGGCAATCAGGACTCGCGTCGAAGGCCGCCGGGCGGAAAGTGCCCAGGCGAGCCCCAAGATGAAGACGGGCTCGACGGCCCAGAGCAGCACAGACAGCCCGGCAGTGATCGTGGCCAGTCCGGCCAGGCTCAGGAGATAGGCCAGTTCAGGGTTGACCACCCCGAGCAGGGCCACACGCAGCGAGGGACGGTCGCGACGAAATGAGCGGGCACCGACGACGGTCATCAGGGCAAGGCTCGACGCCAGCTGGACGACGAGAAGTGCGGTGGGTGGAAGATGAGAGACCGCCTGCTTGCTGACGGCGGCGCCGAAACCCCAGCAGGCCGCCGCCGCGATCAGCGGAGGGACATGAGAACGAGACATGGAGGAACTCCTTGGGAGACGAGGATCGAACGGGTACGGCCCGTCGTCGTGTCCTCGTCATCGCATCCGGCGTAGCCGGGGAGTCGTCCTGGTCTCGTCACCGGGCGAACGCTACATCGTGTGCTCCGGTGGCTCCGAATATCACACGGGGGTATCGGGGCCCGGCGTGAACGCCGGGCCGTGCCCGGGGACGATGAGGGACGCCACTTCGAGGACCCGGGCGCGGCCTGGATGGACGGCGGCAGGGTCGGAAGCAAGCGGGTCCTCGGGCGGCCCGTCGGCGAACCACCAGAGGTGGGTGGCGGCGACGATCCCGCTTTCCGTACCGACAAGGGTGGTGATGTCCTGCGGAGTGTGACCGGGGGTCTCCCACAGCATCACCGACGGCGAAACGAGAAACCCTTCCGCCGGACGCGAGGTCCACGTGTCATGGTGATAGATCGCCCAGTGGTCGTGGACCCTGGCGTCGCCGAACAGCCCGACGTTGACGGTGTGGTCGGGATGGTGGTGGCTGATGATGACGTCGGTGACATCAGCCGGTGCGACCCCGGCGGCGGCGAGAGGTCCGAGGATCGCCGCCTGCGAAGGAGCCATCCCCGGGTCGATCACGATCACGGCACCCGAATCCTGCACGAGGGAGACCGTCGACCTCACTGACGGCCGTCCCGATCCGTCCTGCAGAACGATCAGCGTCGCCGAGGTGCCCAGTCCGAGACTCACCCGAGGGCCGCCGCAAAACGTTCCAGCGCCAGATCCACCTCTTCGGCGGAGACAGTCAGCGGCGGGGCGAACCGCACCGCGTCCGGCCGGACGGCGTTGACGACGAGACCGCCTTCGAGCGAGGCGGAGACCACATCGCCCGCCCGCGAACCCTCGAGCACCGCAGCCAGGAGGAGTCCCCTCCCTCTGACGCTCGCCACTCCCCGAAGCGCTCCGAGGCCGGCGACGAGCTGGTCGCTGCGAGCCAGAGTGTTGGAAAGGAGATCGCGGGTCTCGATCTCGTCGAGGACTGCATGAGCTGCCGCACACACCACCGGACCTCCCCCGAACGTCGTGGCGTGGTCACCCTTTCGGAAGGCGGATGCCACCTTCTCGGTGGCCATGCAGGCGCCGATCGGCAGCCCGTTGGCAAGGGCTTTGGCGGTGGTGGCGATGTCCGGCACGAATCCGAGCTGTTGCCACGAAAACCAGGTCCCGGTTCTCCCCATCCCCGCCTGGACGTCGTCGACGATGAGAAGGATCTCCCGTTCGTCACACAGCGACCGCACCGCCTGGAGGTAGGCGGCTTCGAGCGGCACGACACCACCCTCACCCTGAGTCGTCTCCACCATGACGGCGGCGGTCGAATCGCTGATCGAGTCAGCCAGCTTGTCGATCTCGGCCGGGGGCACCTGATGGAAACCGGGAGGGAGAGGGTCGAAGGCTGCCTGCTTGGCCGGTTGGCCGGTGGCGGCGAGGGTCGCGAGCGAACGGCCGTGAAACGAGTCGAGGAGCGAGATCACTTCGTAGCACTCAGGGCCCTTGGTGCTCTGACCCCACCGGCGGGCAAGTTTGATGGCAGCCTCGTTGGCGGTGGCCCCGCAGTTGGCGAAGAAAGTGCGATCGAGCCCCGACAGGCCATTGAGCCGTTCGGCGAGGCGCACCATCGGTTCGGTCACGAACAGGTTCGAGACATGGACCAGCGTCGCCATCTGGGCCGCAACCGCCGCCGCCACCCGCGGATTGGCGTGGCCCACTGCGACCACGGCGAGCCCGGTGAGGAAGTCGAGGTACTCCTTTCCGTTCTCGTCGGTCAGCCAACTGCCCGCACCCGAGGTGAATACGAGAGGCGTGCGGTCGTAGGTCTGCATGACCGCCGCCGCCTCACGTTCGATGAGCGATGTCATGGCCGGTCGTCCCCGTCCTGGGTCACCATCGTTCCGATCCCCTCGCGAGTGAACATTTCGAGCAATAGCACGTGCTGCACGCGCCCGTCGAGCACGTGCGCCCGAGTCACACCCGATTCGAGGGCGGCCGCCACCGAAGCGAGTTTGGGGAGCATGCCCCCGGCGATGGACGGGAGCAGGGCCTCGAGTTCCGAGCGGTCCATTCTCTGGATCAGGGAGGACTGGTCCTCGGGATCTCGGAGCACACCCTCGACGTCGGTCAGGTACACGAGCTTCCTCGCGCCGAGCGCGGCCGCCAACGCGCCGGCGGCGGTGTCGGCATTCACGTTGTAGACGTCGCCTTCCGGGCCGAGGGCGATCGGGGCGACGACGGGCACGAGACCGTCCGCCAGCAGGCGGCCGATGAGCCCGGTGTTCACGCTGCTGATCTCACCGACGTATCCGAGCCGCTCGTCCTTGGGTCGGGCCTCGAACAGTCGGGCGTCGATGCCGCTGACGCCGATCGCCTCGGCGCCGTGCGCTCCCAACATTCGAACGATGTCGGCGTTGACCTCCCCCACCAGCACACGCTGGACGACCCTCATCGTGGCGGCGTCGGTGACCCGCAAGCCGTCGACCCACGTCGCTTCGATCCCGGCGGCCGCCATCGCCTCGGAGATCTGCGGGCCGCCGCCGTGGACGACGACCGGCAGGATCCCGACGGCGCGAAGCAAGGTGATGTCGCCGGCGAAGCTCTGCTGCAGCGCTGGGTCCTCCATCGTCGACCCCCCGTACTTGATGACGACCACCTGGCCCCCGAAGCGCTGGATGTAGGGCAGTGCCTCCATCAGGATCGAGGCCTTCCCCATCGAGTTGGCGATCCGCACCTTGGCGGGATCGGGGACGCCGTGTCCGGTCGTCATGAGCGCTCTCCGTTGAAGATCACGTAGTCGGGGGTGAGATCGGTCGTGGTGACCACGGCGTAGCCGTCTCCCCCGCCAACGCCGATTCCGACAGTGAAGTCCCCGACGAGTCGCGACGACAGTTCGGCCTCCGCAAACGGCGATGCCACCCCTCCCGAGCAGACGAGGGTTCCCTCGTACGAGATCCGGACCTCACCCTGATCGACCTTCTCGCCGGTCACTCCGAGGGCGGCGAGTATCCGGCCCCAGTTGGGATCGGCACCGTAGAACGACGAGCGGACAAGAGCGGAGTCCGCAACTCGCATCCCGATTCGGCGGGCTGACTCATCGTCCGCCGCCCCAGACACTTCGATGGTGACGACCTTTGACGCACCTTCCGCGTCCCGCGCCATCTGCAAGGCGAGAGACCGACAAACCTCTTCAACGGCGTTCGCCAACTCGCTCGGCGACGGTTCGATCTGTGACGCTCCTGACGCCATCAGGATCACGGTGTCGTTCGTGGACTGACAGCCGTCGATGTTGAGCGCGTTGAAAGTCGTGTCGACGACAGACGTGAGGATGCCCTGGAGCGTTTCGGTGGTGGCGACGGCGTCGGTGGTCAAGAACGCCAGCATCGTGGCCATGTCGGGACGGACCATCCCCGCCCCCTTGGCCATGCCGCCGACGATCCAGTCTCTTCCCGACGTTGACGCCGTCTTCTCGACGGAGTCCGTCGTGAGAATCCCCCCGGCCGCCGCCAGCGCATGGCCGTCGTCGTCACCGAGATCGGCGACGAGGCGCGGGATGGCGGCGAGGATCCGGTCGGTGGGAAGCCGTCCCCCGATCGGCCCGGTCGAACAGACGGCGACGTCGGTCGGCTCACAGCCGAGTTCGACAGCCACTGCGTGCGCCATCGCTTCGGCGTCGGTCACTCCCGCCTCACCCGTACCGGCATTGGCAGCTCCGGAGTTGACGACGATCGCCTGGATGCGACCGGAGGCGAGGTGGGCGCGACTGACTTCGACCGGCGGAGCGGCGGTGAGCGACGTCGTGAACACTGCTGCGGACGGAACCGGCTCGTCGGCTGCGATCAGGGCCATGTCGAGTCCCGACCGCTTGATCCCTGCGGCCAGCCCGGCCGCCCGGAATCCCTTTGCAGCCACCACGCTCATGGCATCCATCCCGCCAGCGGAAGTCCGGTTTCCTCTGCCAGCCCGCACATGATGTTGGCTGCCTGGATCGCCTGGCCGGCGGCACCCTTGACGAGGTTGTCGATGGCGGCCTGGGCGATCACCACCCCGGCGTGACGGTCGACGAAGGCCGAGACGATCGCCCGGTTCGACGAGACCGCCCACCGGGTCTGGGGAGGCGTGTCGATGACCGTCACGAACGGTCTTCCGGCGTAGGCGTCGGTGAGGATTCCGCGCACGGCTGCCTCGTCCACCGTCTCGTCGGTGAGGCGGGCGGTGACGGTGGCGAGTTCGCCCCGCTGCATCGGAACCAGATGCGGGGTGAAGACGACGGTCGGCTCGACTCCGGTCGACTGGGAGATCGCCATCTCGATCTCCGGACGATGGCGATGGGTCGTCACCGAGTACGCCTGGACACCTTCAGCCACCGATCCGAACAACAGGTTCTCCCTGAGACTGCGTCCGGCCCCCGACACGCCACTCAGACAGTCGGCCACGATCGGGACGGAGACATCGACCAGTCCGGCGCGGACCAGAGGCGTGATTGCGAGCAGGACCGCCGTCGGGTAACAGCCGGGCGAGGCGACGGTGTGCGCACCGGCCAGGTCGAACAACTCGGGAAGTCCGTATTGCCACGATCCCAACCGGTCGGGCAGCGGATGCGGCGAGCCGTACGCCGCCCGGTAGCGGGTGTCGGAATCCAGCCGGTAGTCGCTGCCCAGATCGACGACGTCGATCCCGGCAGTCGCCAACGCCTCACCCATCTCCCACGACGCACCGTGCGGCAGCGCCAGGAAGACGAGGTCGACGCCATCTGGCAGGTCCCGGTTGGAGCCGAGCACTCGGTCGCCGTCGCGCAGCTGCGGATGCACATCCGAGAGAAGAGCCCCCGCCTTGGAATGGGCGCCGAGATGGACGAGATCCATCGCCGGGTGCTCATCGAGCATCCGCACGAGTTCACCTCCGGCATACCCGGACGCTCCGAGCACCGCCACCGACACCACAACCGACTCCCGGAATCTTGCGAGCC
>JBBDWN010000045.1:0-1020 GCA_040902855.1 Acidimicrobiia bacterium
GGTCGGGATCCGCTTCTACTCGGTGGGCGTGGCAGAGACCGATTCAGGTTGGGCGATCACCGGTCTCCCCTCACTGATACCGGCACCGGTAGGTGCGACTGCGCCTGAGCTGCTGATCGACGGTGGTGGCGGACTCGATTCGGCACCGGGCCTGGAAGACATGCTGTCACGTTTCCTGGCCGCCTTTCTGGCGGGTGATGGGGAGCTGACCCGGTACACGTCCCCGTCCTCGCCGATCGCTCCGATCCGCCCGCCGCCGTTCGTCACCACAGAGATTCTGGAGGCGGGGACGGTCGAAACGTCGGACGGTGTCACCCAGGTGGCTGTCGTGGTCCGAGCCACTGACAGCGCGGGACGGGCCCAGATCCTCGAGTACGCGCTGGTGGTCGAGCTGCGGGATGGCCGCTGGGAAGTGTCCCGGATGCTGCCGGCACCACCACTCGCAATGTCGGAAACCAACTGAGAGGAGAGACGAATGATCCAGACAGCAGAGACCCTGGTCGGGAACCTGACCAACCTGGCGATCGGAGCGGCCGTGTTGATCGCCATCGGGATGATCTTGTGGTCGTGGGTGGTGAAACGGACCGTGTCGGCGGTGATCGGGGTGATCATCCTGGCCGCCATTGTCCTGTTCGCGATCAACGCCACCGACTGGCTGCAGAACAGGGTCGCCGAAGACGTCGGAGCCCTCGCACCAGCCGATCACACAGTCATCACGTTCGACGGTTCGGTGTAGGCGGGGACGATGGACGTCGACGTCTACTCCTCGTACACCCAGGCGCTGCGGCATCCGGTGATCATCGGCCATGTCGCCGGGTGGCGGCTCCCATGGGCGCTGTCGGCTTCGCAGTTGGGTGCGGTCGCCGGGACGAGCGGACTGCTGTTGGTGTCCCGCCCGATCTGGGCGCACCTGGGAGCGGTCGGGAACCTGACCGTATTCACGTTGCTCGTCGCCGGGGCGGGCTGGGCGGTGAGGCATTGGAGGATCGAGGGCCGCTCCCCCTTCCTGGTCGCCGCCGG
>JBBDWN010000046.1:0-10102 GCA_040902855.1 Acidimicrobiia bacterium
GTCACACCCCTCCGGTACGTTGTCAGAACAGATGTTCGACACACCCGATCGACTCGCAACCGAATCCATCGACCTCGACGCGGAAGAGGCCTTGATCCGCAGGCTGACCGCCGACTTCGAACGGGATTGGCCTGTGCAGGAAGCGCTTGTCTTGCCGCCGGATCTGGAGTCGTGGCCTGCGGATCACCGGCTGGCGATCCTGTTGGATCATCTCGATCCGCACGACCTGTCTGATCAGGACAGAGTCAGGTTCCTGAGGGCATCCGAGCGGCTTGTCGCACACCAGCAGGCGGCGACTCTCGTGGGGATCGGTGCAGTCTCGGCCTCCTATCAGCAGTTGGGGATCGAGGACCCCGAAGACGTCCGCGACGGGACCACCTTCGAGTTCCGGGGTGCGTTGCGGTGGACCCGCCGGTTTGCGGAGATGGAATTGGATCTCGCCACGGATCTTCTCGTCCGGCTCCCTTCAGTCCTCTCCCTGTTGAAGGAGGGCCGGATAGACCGCCGCCGGGCAGAGGCAATCGTTGTCGGCACCGCCCATCTCTCCGTCGCACACGCTCGGGCAGTTGCCGATGTCGTCTTGGCCGAGGCACAATTCTTGACAACCGGTCAGGTGCGAGCCCGCGTCCGCAAGGCCTGTATCGAGGCGGACCCGTCGGCGATGAGAGAGGAACAGCAGCGAGCCGAGACCGAACGAAGGTTCGTCACATGGGCGGAACCGAACGGGACGATGTCGATGCTCCTCTCGGGGATCGACCCGGTTCGCGGACAAGAGCTCGCAGATCGGATCAATCGCATCGCCCGCGATCTGTCGGGCCCCGGAGAGACGCGGACGATGGACCAGCTGCGCTCTGACATCGCAGTCGATCTTCTCACGGGGACGACTTCGCCCACCGTGGGGCGCGTCCACCTGACGGTCAGCCTCACCGACCTCTTCGACGACGCCACCCACACCGCCGCAGAATTGGCCGGCTACGGGCCGGTTCTGGCCGACATCGCTCGGCAACTCGTCGAATCGGGCGATGGGACGTGGGATTGGACGGCGCATGACTCCGGTACCGGCATGCCATTGAAGGACGGGTCGACGCGAGCCCGACACCACAACGCCTCACAGTCGCGCCAACTTCGTGGTCGTTTCCGGACCTGTGTGGCGCCCGGATGTCGGATGCCGATCATCGCCTGTGACCTCGACCACACCACTGCCCACTCCGAGTCCGGCGTCACCGACCCCCACGACTCGGCACCCCTGTGTCGACACGACCATTGCGTGAAACACCAGACCGGCTGGACCTACCAACACCTGCCGAACGGGGACATCCTCTGGACCGGACCGCTCGGCACGACGTACACCGCCAGCGGCCGCGATCCATAGATCGCATCGACTCTCAACTCGGCCAGTTCCGGTGGCGGTGGCGTTGGTCGGTCATGTGGGCGGGGTCGTCCAGCAACGGCTCCGCTCGATCCGAGTGCATGAGGCCCGGTCCGTAGGCGGTGGCGAGATGTTCGTCGGACAGCGCATCGGACGGTGGTCCGTTGGAGACGACGCGGCCTGCCAGAAGGATCACATGGTCGGCATCGCGCGCCTCGGACAGGTCGTGAGTCGTGATGATGACCGTGCAACCGCGGGCGTGCTCATCGTGGATGACATGGTCGATCGCTCGCGCGCTGGGCATGTCGAGTCCGGTGAGCGGCTCGTCGAGCATCAGCACATCATGATCCTGGGCGAGGCCCTGGGCGACGAACACCCGCTGCCGCTGACCGCCCGACAACTCTTTGAGATGTCGGCCGGCGATGTCGGCGATATCCATCCGGAGGAGGGCATCGTCGATGATCCGTTCGTCTTCTCTCGTGAAACGCCGATGAGGTCCCGTCGTCGGATACCGGCCCATGGCAACTACTTCGCGAACAGTCACGGGAAGAGTCTCGTTGACCTTTGTGCTCTGGAAGACGTACGCCAGGCGGCGTGGTCTCCCGTCGACCGGATGAATCTGGATGTCGCCGGCGACCAGCGGCAGGAGCCCGGCGATCAGCGCGAGCAGGGTCGACTTTCCTGATCCGTTGGGTCCGATGAGCGCCGTGATCCCGCCCTGCGGAATCGTGAAGTCCGACTTCGCTAATGCGACCTCGCCTCCATAGGCGGCAGACACGCCCGTGCCAGTCACCGCGTTCACAGGCACGAGGCACACCTGCCTTCCACCTCGAGGGCGTGGCCGGTGGGGGAGAAGGAGAGGGCGGAAGTGATCTCGGCGACGAGGCGTTCGAGTTGGCCTTCGATCGTCTCGTCGAGGTGGATGTCGTCGACCGTTCCACACGAGCCGCACACGACATGGTGGTGGTGTCCAGTCGCCCACTCGGCCAACTCATACCGTGTCACGCCCCGGATTCCGTGGTGAGGCGTGAGAACGCCCGCATCTTCCAGCACGGCCAGCGAGCGGTAGAGCGAGGAGAGGGGCACGTCGAGGGCGGAGAAGAGCTCGTTGGCGCTGCGGGGGCCGTCGGCCGCGGCGAGCGCCTGGACGACCGCCCGCCGGGCAGCGGTGTAGCGGACACCGCTCGCCGCCAGCCGTTGGGTCACCTGCTGGTCCAGTGTTTGCACGTTCTTCCCCTCTTCTGATACGTTGACGAGATCATGTTAGGAACGATTCTCATTTTCAGCAAACGAACGGGAACCAGGGTTGCGGCGGCGGTGCTGTCTGCCGGATTGGTGCTAGGAGCATGCGGAGCGGACGCGGCGGCGCCACCGGAACTCACGATCGTGGCGACGACGTCGATCGCCGGCGACCTCGTGTCCCAGGTTGTGGGCGATGACGTCACCGTCGAGGTGCTCATGCCGATCGGCACCGACCCGCACGACTTCCAGCCGTCCTCCCAGCAGGTGGCGGCGCTCCGGTCCGCCGATCTCGTGGTGGCTTGGGGCCTCGATCTCGAAGAGGGTCTCGAGGACGTCCTCGCCAGCGCCTCGGAGGACGGGGTCCGTGTGCTGGAGATCTCGGCACTCGTCGATCCCATTTCCTTTTCCGGCGAGGACGACGATCACGCGGAGGAGGAGCACAGCCTTGACCCTCACACTTGGATGGACCCTGTGCGGATGGCTGATGCGTTGCGCCTCATCGGCGTCGCCCTCTCCGAGGTCGCCCCCGGCGAGGACTGGACCGAGCGGGCCAGCCAGGCTGCCGACGAGATGTTGGAAGTGCACGAGGAGGTCGAATCGATCCTCGCCGCCATCCCCCATGAGCGTCGCAAGCTGGTGACCAACCACGATTCGTTTGGCTACCTGGCAGCGCGTTACGACTTCGAGATCGTCGGTGTCGCCATCCCCGGGGGGGCGACTCTCGCCGCCCCGTCGTCGGCCCAGATCACCGAACTGGTCGAAGTGATACGCGAAACAGGGGTCGAGGTGCTGTTCGCGGAGACGACCAGTCCCGCCGCTCTTCTCGAAGCCATCGCCGGGGAGGTGGAAGGCGTGCGAGTCGTCGAGCTCCTCGAAGCTTCGCTGGCGCCGCCCGGAGAGCCGGGGGACACACTCGCCGGGATGCTCGTCGTGAACGCCGAGACCATCGCCAAAGCGCTGGGATCGTGAGGAGGTAGCGTTCCGGCGATGGATTGGTTGATCGAGCCCTTCGCCCTCGGTTTCCAGCAGCGAGCGTTCTTCGGTGCTGCGCTTGCAGCGATCGCAACGGCCGTCGTCGGGACGTGGGTCATCGTGCGGGGCATGACGTTCCTCGGCGACGCGCTGGTGCATGGTGTGATTCCCGGGATCGCGCTGGCGATCGTCCTCGACGTTCCGCCCGTGCTCGGGGCCGCGGCCGCCGCCGCAGTGATGATCGGAGGCATCAACCTCGTCCATCGCCAGACCGCCTTCAACGAGGACACCGGGATCGGTCTGCTCTTCGTCGGGATGCTCGGACTCGGTGTCATCCTCGTCTCCCGGACCCCGTCGTACACGGGCAGTCTCACAACGATCCTGTTCGGAGACGTGTTGGGTGTGACGATCGGCGACGTGGGTTTTGTCGCCGTGGTCGCCGCGCTGTCGATTGCGCTATCGGTGATCTTCTACCGGCATTTCCTGGTGTTGTCGTTCAACGAGCAGAAGGCAAAGTTGTTCGGACTGCGTCCCGGGCTGGCACACGCGCTACTGCTCGGTCTCATGACGCTGGCCATCGTCGGCTCGTCGCAGACGGTGGGAACCCTGTTGGTGTTCGGGCTGCTCGTCGGGCCGCCTGCGACGGCGGCGCTGCTGGTGCGGCGCGTCCCGACGATGATGGCGACCGCAGCCGCGATCGGCATCGTTTCGGTTGGGCTCGGCCTGATCGTCAGTTATCACGCCGACATCGCCGGTTCGGCGACCATGGCGGTCACACCGATCGTGCTGTTCTTTACGGTGCTGGCGTATCGCCAACTCGTGCCGAGGCGGTGAGGCGCGAGCCTACGAGACTTCCCACGTGCCTTGCGACGTGAGGAGCGCGCCAAGGTCGCCCGGACTCTGCCTTAGCTGACTTCCCAAGTGCCTTGCGACGTGAGGAGCGCGCCGAGATCGCCGGGGCCACGCTTGGCCTGGGCCTCGACCAGTTGTGCCGACATCTGGTCTTCGTAGACGGGACGTTCGACGTTGCGGAAAACGCCGAGCGGTGTCGGCCCGTACGGCCCGTGAGCGAGACGACTGAGCGAGAACGCGATCGTCGGATCCGGATGGGAGGGGTCGTGCACCAGGATTTCCGAGTCGGGCACGGAGGCACGATCGACGATCTCGCACCGTCCATTCCTGAATACGACCGCCTTCGAATCGCCCTCGCCGAAGACGATCGGCTTGCCAGGGCTCATGTCGATCCGGTTCGAGACTCGCTCTTCCTTGCCGGTCAGTTGGATGAATGCCTTGTCGTTGAAGACGTTGCAATTCTGATAGATCTCGATCAATGCAGCACCCCTGTGCGCTTGGGCCGCTTCGAGCATCTCGATCGTGTGGTTGCGGTCCATGTCCAGGGTCCTGGCCACGAAACCTGCCTCGGCGCCGATGGCGAGGCTGATCGGGTTGAAGGGATAGTCAAGGGAGCCTGCAGGCGTCGACTTGGTTCGCTTGCCGACCTCCGAGGTTGGGGAGTACTGACCCTTCGTCAGCCCGTAGATCTGGTTGTTGAACAGCAGGATCTTGATGTTCAGATTGCGCCGGAGAGCGTGGATCAGGTGGTTGCCACCGATCGACAACGCGTCTCCGTCACCGGTGATGACCCATACCGACAGGTCGGGCCGCGAGGCGGCCAGTCCTGAGGCGATGGCGGGCGCCCGACCATGAATCGAGTGCATGCCGTAGGTGTTCATGTAGTACGGGAAGCGCGACGAGCAGCCGATGCCCGAGATGAACACGATCTTCTCCCGCTCGATACCCATCGTCGCCATGTAGTTCTGGACTGAGGCGAGGATCGTGTAGTCGCCACAGCCGGGACACCACCGGACCTCTTGATCGGTTTGGAAGTCCTTGCGGGTGTAGGTGGGTGCCGTCATCTGAGATCATCTCCAGGATGCTGGGTTGTGTGATGAAAGGGGAACGTCTCGCAGGCGAAAGTCATCGCGAGATCATCTCCAAGATTCTCTGTTCGATCTCGGAAACCTTGAACGGCTCGCCGGAGACCCGGTTGATGCCCTCGGCGGGGATCAGGAAGTTCGCCCGGATGAGGAACCGGAGCTGTCCGCTGTTCAGTTCGGGGATCAGCACTTTGGGGTAGCGGTTCAGTACCTCTTCCAGATTTCCAGGGAATGGGTTGAGGTGCCGCAGATGGACCGTTGCCACCTTGCCGCCTGCGAGCCGCACCCGGCGGGCGGCTGCCCGGATCACGCCGAGGCTCGACCCCCAGCCGAGGACGAGCACGTCGGCGTCCTCGTCACCGTTGACCTCGACCGGCGGGATGTCATCGGCGATGCCCTTGATCTTCCATGCTCTGGTATCGGTCATGAGCTGGTGGTTTTCCGGGTCGTAGGACACGTTGCCGGTCACTGCCGCCTTCTCCAGGCCCCCGATCCGATGCTCGAGACCCGGGGTTCCCGGCACCGCCCACGGGCGGGAGAACGTCTCCATGTCGCGTTCGTATGGGTGGAACGTCCCGTCGGGTCCGTTGGGCTGGGTCGCGAACGGCACCGAGATGTCGGGCAGGGTGTCGAGGTCGGGGAGCCTCCACGGCTCGGATCCGTTGGCGATGAGGTTGTCGGACAACAAGATGACTGGCGTCATGTAACGGAGAGCGAGCCGCACGGCTTCGATCGCAGTGGCGAACGCATCTGACGGGGAAGCTGCGGCCACGACCGGGAGCGGGGATTCGCCGTGACGACCGAACAGCGAGAACAGGAGGTCGGATTGCTCTGGCTTCGTCGGAAGGCCCGTCGACGGTCCCCCGCGTTGCACGTTGAGAACGATGAGAGGCAGCTCGGTCATGAGCGCGAGGGAGATCGCTTCGCTCTTCAATGCGATGCCCGGACCGGACGATCCTGTGACGGCCAGCGATCCTCCGAAGGCGGCCCCGATCGCCGAGCCGACGCCGGCGATCTCGTCTTCTGCCTGGAAGGTGCGAACCCCGAAGTTCTTGTGCTTGGACAGTTCGTGGAGAACGTCGGATGCCGGGGTGATCGGATAGGTCCCGTAGAAGAGCGGCAGCCGGGCCGCCTGGGCGGCGGCGATGAGCCCCCATGCCAGCGCGGTGTTGCCGGTGATCTGGGTATACGTCCCTGGGGTGAGCCGGGCAGGCTTCACCATGTAGGTGGTGCGGGTGGCCTCGGTGGCGAACCCGAAGGTGTATCCGGCCTTGAATGCCAGTTCGTTCGCTTTGGCCACTTCCGGCTTGTTCTTGAACTTGGAGTGGATCCAGTCGAGCGTCGTGTCCTGGGGTCTGTTGAACAGCCAGGCCAACAGTCCGAGTGCGAAGAAGTTCTTGGAGCGCAGCACGTCGCGTCCGCTCACCCCGGATTCGGCGACCGCCTCCTTGGTGAGGCGTTCCATCGGAACCTCGATCACCTTGTAACTGGCGAGCGACCCGTCAGTGAGCGGATTCGACGAGTATCCGGCCTTGGCGAGGTTCCGCTCGTCGAAGGCTTCCTCGTTCACGATGAGCGTGCCGTTCTCTCGCAGGTCGGCCAGGTTCGACTTCAGGGCGGCGGGGTTCATGGCCACCAGGCAATCCGGCTGATCTCCGGCGGTCAGGATGTCGAAATCGGCGATCTGCACCTGGAAAGAGCTGACGCCGGCGAGCGTGCCGACGGGAGCGCGGATCTCGGCGGGGAAGCTCGGGAGGGTGGCCAAGTCGTTGCCGAAGGCGGCGGAGGCGTCGGTGAACCGGCCGCCTGCCAACTGCATTCCATCGCCGGAGTCGCCGGCGAGCCGGATGATGACCTTTTCGACTTGGACTGTGTCGGCGGACTTTTCGAGAGTGGCCGTTTCCTCAGTCACGGGCCATCACTTCCTCTTTGTATGTGCGCGGCAAAAGCACGCCGCGTGTTCGTGGGTTTCGCCTCCGCCAGGGGGCAGGAGCCTTCAACTGGAGTTTCAACTGGAGCATCGGCGTCTCGGGCCCCGATCTGAACCGGGCGAAGGCACCGTTGGGCTGGCTGTCAAAGCACGCCGATGATAGGCACGCCCTGCAGTTATTGAACGTTCACTGAAGGTTCGGCGATCCGGTGAACGTCACGGACGCCTGAAGACGCCCTCGCGCTCCAGCAACCCTGCCACTTCCAACAAACGGTGCTCGTTCCACGGTGCCCCGATGATCTGCAGCGAGGGCGGTGGCGTCCCGCCAGGGAGTGGTCCGACGATGGCAGGGCATCCGAGGTGGTTGACCAGGGCGGTGAAGCAGGCGAGAACAGCGCGGTAGGGGAGTCTGCCTTCCGTCGTCTCGATGGTGTCCTCTCCGATGACCTTGCGGGTGGATCCGACCGTGGGAGTTACGAAGAAGTCGAACGTTCCGAAGGCCGCCATCGTCCGCTGTCTCGCCAAGGCTCGCCAGCTGGCGGCCTCCATGAATTCGTCGAGGGTCACTGCCAGCGCTCCCTCGAGACGGCGAGCCACTTCCGGCCCGTACGGTTTGCCGTCTTCGACCCACCGTCGATGAATGGGGGCGATCTCGCCGCCGGACAATGTGACGATCTCCTGTCGGTTGCCGACACTCTCCTCTCTGAACTCTTCGACGTCGGCGCCGAGCGCCCGGATCGCGCCGATCGCCTCGGCGAAGGAGTCGGCCACCTCCTCCGACACCGGGCTCTCGTCCACCCACGGGACCGGTATGCCGATCCGCACGCCTCGGAGGTCGGGGCGGGCTCCGTGTGGTGATGCGACCGGCACCGGCATCGACCACGGATCGTCGGCGTGATACCCGGCCATCGCCGCATAGGCGAGGGCGAGGTCGCCGACCGAACGCGCCATCGGTCCGACGGTGTCGATCGACGGGACGAGGGGGAACACACCCGAGATCGGGATGCGGCCCTGTGTCACTTTCAGTCCGAAAATCCCGCACAAGGCGGCCGGGACCCGTACCGATCCGCCCGTGTCCGTGCCAATGCCGATCGGCACCTGTTCCGCGGCGACGGCGGCCGCCGACCCTCCCGAAGAGCCGCCGGTGGACAGTGCGGGGTCGAGCGGGTTGCGGACCGGCCCCGTCCAATGGTTTTCGGAACTGAATCCGTAGGCGAACTCGTGGAGGACGGTGCGGGAGATGATGACGGCACCGGCCTTCTCGAGTCGGCGGACCACCTCGGCGGAGTGGTCGGCTTCGTGGCGGTAGAAGCCTGAACCGCATGTCGTGGTGCGGCCCTCGTGATCGATCAGATCCTTGAGGGCGATCGGAACGCCGGCAAGCGGGCCCGGACTGCGCCCGGACTCGATCAGAGCGTCGAGTTCGTCGGCTCGGGCGAGTGCCCGCTCCTCGTCGATCAGCGTCGAGATGTTCAGGCGTTCCTGTTGGGCTCTCGCGGTCGTGATGGCGCCGGCCACGGTGTCCCTGGCGCTCCGGTCGCCCTTGTTGACTTCCAATGCGATCGTCGTTGCGTCGATCATGACCACGAGGGGGTCTGGGACGTGGGGAAGAACGACAGCCACACCCTGCCGGGCGGCACGAGCAGCACGTCGCCGTCCTCCGTCGTCAGTTCGAAGCCGGAGTCGCCATCTGCCCGCGCCCACGATCCTTCCATCACCCGTCCGCCGGCGAAGACCCAGGCGTTCCCTTCGCCGATCGACTCGACCGCCCTGGCGGGTCCTCCCCCCGGGGGCGGCTCAGCCAGGTAGGTGCGGGTATGCAGGACGACGAGCACCTCGGCCGTGATCTGGCTGCGCTCACCTTCCTTGTCGATCCAGTCGTGCGCAGCGCCGTTCGTCGTTCGTTCGTACTCGGTGCCGGTCCACTCCCATCCTGCGACGAGCGAACTCGAGAATCCGAGTCGGATCTCGGTGGCCCGCTCGGCCGTTCTCGGCATCTCCCCGAACTCCCAGATCGGGAGAGGAGGGTCGTCGTCGTAGCCGCGGTCGTCGGCCAGGCTGCGGATCTGCTCGGTGTTCGTGTACAGATTGTGCGGGGCGGAGCGAAACCCGACACGGAAGGTGTACGGCCGGCCCACGTCACCGATGAGTTCGGCTCCATTGGCCCGATTTCGGGACAGGACCCAATCCTGGCCGCCAGACATGACCAGTGGACCTCCGAAGAGGTTGGCCACTTGCCAGTCCGTAGGACGCATCGATCGGACCGGACCCAACTCGGCGACGTCGTCTGTGTGGAACACCGCCACGAACCGCGTGATCCCTTCTACGGGCAGTTCGACCATGACGTCGGCATGCGGCAGTCCTGACTGGGGGCGGGCATTCGGATGGTTGTCGATCTTGACGACGAGTGCCCGACGATCGAGGCTCTCGGGATCATCGACAGGGAGCCCCGTCAGCGGCGACAGTGGGCGATCATCGACGGTGGTCGTGGTGGTCGGCCGGGTTGTCGTGGTGGTTGTCGCGACGGTCGTGGTTGTCGCCAAGGTGGTTGTGGTCGTGGTTGTCTCTTCGACTTCGTCGTCACCGCAGGCAGACCCGACGAGCGCGAGACAGAGGACGAGGGAGACGGCGCGCATCGACGGCAGGTTAGAA
>JBBDWN010000046.1:10112-26168 GCA_040902855.1 Acidimicrobiia bacterium
GAAGCAGACGACGGCTGTGTTGGCAGTCTCAGATAGCGCGAAGCGATCCAGCGATGGGCAAGAGTGGAAGCGCGGCCTCGGGGTCGTCGACGGCGATCGCCAATTCGAGACCGTCGCCGTGCGCGCCGAGAACGAAGATCGCCTCGATGTTGATCGCCGCATCGGCGAGCGCCCGAGTGACACGGGCTAGTTCACCGGGCCGGTTGGCGAGCAGCGCGGAAAGGACAGTCCGTTCTTCGAACGCGAGCCCGGCGTCGTCGAGCACCCGGGCGCATGCCTCGGGTTCGTCCACGATGAGTCGAACGACTCCATCGCCGTTGTGTCCCCAGGCTGCGAGAGCGTCGATGTTGACACCCGATCCGGCGAGCAGTTCGGTGAGGCGGGCGAGCGAACCGGGCCGGTTGTCGAGCCTGACCACGAACTCAGTCATGGCTTCAAACCTAGTCCCCGAACGATCCGAGTGGCCCGCGAGTACGATCTTTATGGCGCATGGACCGATTCCGCCGCTCCCTCGACGAGATGACCTCCGCCCAGCGCGCCTCGTTGGGGCTGCTGGGCTCGGTTGTCCTCATCGTCGCCATCGTCGCCATCGTGGTGACAGTGACCCGTGTGGCCGACGAGGATCTTGCGGTCTCGACGAGTACGACGAGCCAGACGCCGTCTTCGGTGACCTCGCTGACGACAACGACCGCCGCCACCACGACTACCACCGCCGATGCGACGACGACCGCTCCGACCACGACCGTGACGACGATCGAGACGACCACCACGACCAACCCCGTATCGGAGCTCGTGCTGCGCCCTGATGGCGTGGGAGACTTCTTGTTCGGCGAAGCGGCGAACGAGGTGCTCGGGGCCTTGTTGGCGGTGCTCGGCGACCCGGACGAGGACACGGGTTGGGTGGATCAAGCGGAGCGTTTCGGAGTCTGTCTTGGCTCCGAAGTGCGCTTCGTCCGCTGGGGCAGCTTCCAAGTGTTCTTCACGGATGGACCAAGTGATTGGGCTCCGGCCGGAACCCGTCACTTCGCCTCTTACACCCAGGCCACATACTTCGAAGCCGACGAGGTCGACCTCGTGACAGCGGACGGCTTGTCGCTCGGCAGCCCAGTCGGCGACGTTCGGGCGATCTACGGCAGCGACTCGGTGTACGACGATCTGCTCTATGGGCCTGTGTTCTTCTACGACCCGCCCGGTCCCGCCCAACAGTGGGGATTGGTCACGGGCCTCGACCCGGATGACACCATCGAGTCCATCAACGGATCGTTCGCCTGCGGGGAGTGAGGGTCGGGGCGGGCATGTTTGCCCCTTCCGGCGCCTGGCGGCGCCACCTTCCCCAGCGGGGAAGGCGATTTACAGAGTCCCGAGTTGCAGGGAGAACCTGCGGGCGGCGGCTTTGACGCGATCGGCGATGCGGTCGGCCTCGCCCACCTGGGGGAACCGGTAGGAGGGTCCGTGGGCGGAGATGGCGCCGATGATTCGGTCGTCACGATCTCGGACCGGCGCGGCGACGGAGTTGATGCCCGCGGCGAACTCTTCATAGATCCAGCAGTGGCCGTCGTCGCGTATCGCAGCCAGGCGTTTCAGGATGAGTTCGGGGTCGGTGACCGTAAAAGGCGTGTACCCCTGAAGCGGGCGGGACAGATACCGGTTGAGGAGTTCGTCCGGCCATTCGGACATGATCACGAGACTTCCGGGTCCGACATGCATCGGGAGGCTGAGACCGGTGTAATCGCGTACTTGCACCGGGTTCGGACTCTCGACCTGGGCGACGTAGACGGCGCTGAACCCTTCCGGGAGGGTGAGCCCCGAGGCTTCGCCGAGGATCGACGACAAGTGATCGAGATGCGGTCGGACCGCCACTGCGAGCGCAACATTCGAGTCCACCGATCCTGCGAGTTCCTTCATTCCGGAACCGACCCGATACCGCCCGTCGTCGGTGCGGTCCACCGCTGCAAGCGACTCCAGCGTCGACAGCAGTCGTGCCACAGTCGACTTGGGGAGGTCGACCGTGGCGGCGATCTCGGAGACTCCCGCCGGGCCGACCGCCAGCACCCTCAAGATCCCGAAGGCGCGCTCGATGCTTTGGACGGTGGCCATCAGTACTCCGACTTCGGAAGCTCCGCTTTGCGGCATGTCACATACGCTTCGAGTTCCTCGGCTATCGCCTCATCGAGGGCCGGCGGCTCGTACTCGGCGAGCATCGAGCGCCACAGCAGGGAGGCGCGGGCGTTGACGTCGAGCGATCCCTCCTCTTCCCACTGCTCGTAGCTGTTCGCATCGGCCAGCGACGACTTCCAGAATGCGTGCTCGAAGTTCTCCAGCGTGTGTTGGGTGCCGAGGAAGTGAACGCCCGGCTCGTTCTCCCGAAACGCCGACATGCCCTGTCCGTTCTCGGACAGGTCCATGCCGTCGGCGATCTTGCGATAGGCACCGAGCTGATCGGCGTCGAGGACGAACTTCTCGTACCCCATTGCCAGCCCTCCTTCGAGCCATCCGGCAGCGTGGAGGACGAAGTTCGTGCCTGCGAGCATGGTCGGCTGCATCACCGCCGAGGACTCGTACGCCGCCTGGGCGTCGGCGATCTTGGATGCGCACAGATTTCCTCCGGTCCGGAACGGGACGTTCAGGCGGCGGGCGAGTGCAGCGACCGCGTACATCACCAGCGCCGTCTCCGGTGTACCGAACGTCGGTGCCCCCGACTGCATGTCGATCGTCGAGACGAAGGCACCGAGGATTGCCGGCGCCCCAGGATTGACGAGCTGGGAGAAGGCGATGCCAACCATGGATTCTGCGAGGACCTGGGTGCACACCGCCGCCGGCGTGACCGGGGCCATGGCGCCGGCGAGGATGAACGGGGTGAAGATCGACGCCTGGTTGTGGCGGGCGTAGACCTCGGCCGCGCCGAGCATCGTCCCGTCCCAGGTGAGCGGCGATGAGGCGTTGATGAGCGAGGTGAGCACCGTCCGCCCCGCGAGATCGCCACCGAAAGCGATCCTGGCCATCTCCACGGAATCCTCCGCCCGGGTCGGTGCGGTCACCGACCCCATGAACGGCTTGTCCGAATAGCGGATGTGGGCGTCGATCATGTCGAGGTGGCGCGTCGGCACGGGCTCGTCGACGGGTTCGCACACGGTCCCGCCCGAATGGTGGAGCGCCGGGCTCATGTATGCCAGCTTCACGAAGTTCCTGAAGTCCTGGATCGTGGCGTAGCGGCGCCCGCCCTCGAGGTCCCTGACGAAGGGCGATCCGTACGCCGGGGCGAAGACCGTCGACGCCCCGCCGATCTCGACTGAGTGCTCAGGGTTGCGGGCGTGCTGGGTGTAGGTGGCGGGGGTGGTGGCGGTGATGATCGACCGGACCAGACCGCGGGGAAACCTGACCCTGGTGCCTTCCACCGTCGCGCCCGCATCCGCAAACAGCTCGAGGGTGCTCGGATGGTCGGTGATCTCGATGCCGATCTCTTCGAGCAGGGTGTCGGCGTTGTGTTCGATGAGTTCCAGGCCCTCTTCGTTGAGGATCTCGAACGGGGCGAGGGTCCGGGTGAGGAACGGAACGTCCCGCACCGCCCGCGACGCCCTGGCCGCTTGGCGTGCGGCGCGCCCACCGCTCCGTCCCCTGCGTTCAGTGGTTGATCCTGGATCGGTCATCGCTGTCTCCGTCTTCCTGTTCGATTCGGATTGGCCCCGACGGGCACGGGAAACTCCATGATCCCCTCCAGATGTGGGGTCGGGGCCGTGTCGTGGGGGAGCGCCATCGCCGCGACGAACGCGTCCTGGAAGCCGGGGACGGTCGCCGTCTCGATCTTCTCGATCCGACGGGTCACGTCCTCGATCTCGTTCCGCGCCCGCTCCGAGAGAAGGGCGATCATCGCCCCCATCCCGGCGGCGTTTCCCGCCTGATGTACGTCGGAGAGATCGCAGTCCGGGATCATGCCGAGACCCATTGCATAGGCGGGATCGATGTGTGCTCCGAACGCACCGGCCAAACGGACGTCGTCGACTGCGTCGATCCCCAGGTGATCCATCAGGAGGTCGATGCCTGCCCGCAACGCCGCTTTGGCGAGCTGGATGGCGCGCACGTCGTTCTGGGTGATGAACAGCTCGGGCTCGTCCCACATCCGGTAGGTGGCGGTGCGACCGTCGGCAGCAAGGCGCGGGTGATCGAGGTCGGTGCGGATGACGCCCTTCTTGTCGATGACACCTGCCAGGTGCAACTCGACGATGGCTTCGATGATCCCCGAGCCACAGATTCCCGTCACCCCCGAGAGCGCCATCTCGGCTGCCACAGACGGGTCGGAGGACCAGCCTTCGATGCCGATCACCGAGATGGTCGGCTCGAGAGTGTCGCGATCGATACGGATCCGTTCGATGGCACCGGGTGCGGCCCGCTGACCCGCCGAAATCGCTGCGCCCTCGAACGCCGGCCCGGTGGGAGAGGATGCAGCGACGAGGCGGTCGCGGTTCCCGAGGACGATTTCGGCGTTCGTCCCGACGTCGACCAGCAGTTGGATCTTCTCGGATCTGTGGGGCGCCTCGGACAACACGCACCCTGCCGTGTCGGCGCCGACGTGACCGGCGATGCACGGCAACCCGTATACCCGCGCCCCGGTGTTCGCCTCGATGTCCAGCCAGGAGGCTCTGACCGTCAGGGCTCCTGTGGTGACCAGCGCGAATGGTGCAGTTCCGAGCTCGCGCGGATCGAACCCGAAGAGCAGGTGATGCATGATCGGATTGCCGACGACGGCCAACTCGAGCACGTCGGTCCGTTCGACTCCCGCCTCGCCGCAGAGCTCACCGAGGATCTCGTCGACGGCGGATCGGACGATGGACGTGAGGACGGCGGCGCCGTCTGGATTCATCATCACGTAGGAGACGCGGCTCATCAGGTCCTCGCCGTATCCGATCTGCGGGTTCATCCGCCCGGCAGAGGCGAGGATCGTGCCGGTCGCCAGATCGCACAGGTGCCCGGCGATCGTGGTGGAGCCGACATCGAAGGCGGCGCCGAGGATGCGGTCTTCGAACCCGGGCCAGATGGCGACGACGTTGGAGCGGCGGCGAACCGCAACCGTCGCCGTCCATGATCCCTTGCGCAGTGTCTTCTGAAGATCCATCAGCACGTGGTCGTCGACCCCCAGGTCGGTGAAACCCCAGTCCCGTTCGAGGGCTGCCAGGAGTCGTTCCGCGTCACCTGTCGGAGATTCCAGGTCAGGCGGTTCCACTTCGACGTAGTGCAGGGTGGTGATCGGATCGACCGGGAGCGAAGCGACCTCGGCTCGTTTGCGGACCACCTGCCGGTGGACCTGGCTTTCGGCGGGGATGTCGATGACGACGTCATCGATGATGTGGGCGGCGCACCCCAACCGGTGGGTCGCCCCGAGCGGTCGCTTGCCGCGGTAGTCGGTTTCGGTCGTGCCGGGCGGGCTCAGCCGTCGATCGTCGGCGGGGATGCCCGGGGTCGATCCGACCCGCACCTGGCATCGGCCACAAATGCCCCTCCCGCTGCAGATGGAATCGAGGTCGACTCCCAGTTTTCGCGCTGCGTCGAGCACGGTCATGCCTTCGTCCACCGTGGCCCGGCGACCGGCGGGGAGGAAGACGACCTCTGGCATCAGTTCTCGGGCCTCGTTCGGCGCCGCGTGCCGCGTCGGCCCGGATCTTCCCCTTCGGCTGGGGCGACCCGATGCGTGCGGATCCACGTTGCGCAGTCCGGGTCGTTTCCCGTGAGGACGTCGGCGGCAAGAATCGCCGTGCGCACGTCGGGTTCGAGAGGGTTGGTGATGGCCGAGGTCATGCCGCTGGCGATGGCCATCGCGAGGAATGCCGAATTGATGGCTGGCCGGTTGGGGAGCCCGAAGCTGACGTTCGAAGCGCCGCACGTCGTGTTCACACCGAGTTCCTCCCGGAGGCGGCGAACCAGGGTGAACACCTGACGACCGGCGTAGCGCATCGCGCCGATCGGCATGACGAGAGGGTCGACGACGATGTCTTCTGGGCCGATGCCGTAGTCAGCTGCGCGCGACACGATCTTGCGGGCGACTGCGAAGCGGATATCCGGATCCTGGGAGATGCCCGTCTCGTCATTCGTGATGGCGACCACGGCAGCACCGTGTTTGGCCACGAGGGGAAGCACCCGTTCCATCTGCTCGTCTTCCCCCGTCACCGAGTTGACCAGCGCCTTTCCCTGATACACCGCGAGGCCGGCCTCGAGGGCCTCGACGATCGACGAGTCGATCGAGAGCGGGACGTCGACCAACGACTGCACGAGCTTGATCGTGGAGGCGAGGATGGCCGGTTCGTCCGCGAGCGGGATTCCTGCGTTCACGTCGAGAATTGCTGCCCCGGCGGCGACCTGGGCGAGCGCGTCGGACTCGACGCGGCTGAAATCGCCTGCCTTCATCTCCTCGGCGAGCAACTTGCGGCCGGTCGGGTTGATCCGCTCGCCGATGATGGCGAACGGACGATCGAACCCGATCACTACGTCTCGGGTGGCCGAGCTGATCACGGTGTGGGTCATGAATCCTCCTCTACGCCCGAACCGGCGACGAGGAGCGCGAGTCGGGGTCTGTCGTACGTCTGCTCGAGCCTTTCCGCCTCGTTCTTGGCCTCCACCGCCAGGTCGTCTCCGCACTCCCGGCTGATCTGGGTCCACTGTTCGAGGTAGGCATCCGTTCCAATCAGTCCTGCGTGCATCGCCGCCTGGTCGATGGCGGTCTGGAAGCGGGCAGACAACTCGATCCTGACCTTCTCGCGTCCTCTCGACGCCACGACCTGGGCGGGAATGTCCCGCCAGCCGATGACGGTGAGACGGCTACCACTCTGACTGCTCATGCCGCGCTCGCAGAGATTTTGATCGTGAGTGACTCGCACAGCCGTCGACCGGTCATGCCGCGCTCACAGACAGAGTGATCGTCAGCGGGACGAGCCCTGTGTGGACGTGTTCGAATTCGAGGCCGAGGCGGGCGGCGGCGGCTCTTCCGGTCTCGATATCCGTCGGCTCGGCCCGCTGAGAGAGCAGCACGAGTCGGCGGTAGTTGCCGAAGTAGATGTCGCGCAGCTCCGGGTGACGGTCGAGTCCGAGACCGCGCCACACGAGCAGGTCGAAGTTGCGCAGGAGGAAGTCCGTCAGATAGAAGGTGCCCGGTTCGGCGTCCTGGATCGCGGTGAAGTTCTCGGAGCCGGCGAACAGTTCGTAGCAGTGAGCGCCGGGGAGGCGTTCCACGCCTATCGCCTCCAAGGCGACATCGAGCAGTCCCCCGGTGCCGCAATCGGCGTAGCCGACGAGGATGCGGTCGTGTGGATGGGCGGAGATGCGGTCCAGGACGGCCGCGGTGATCCGCTCGGGTGTGTTGTGAAGGGATGCGGGCAAGGGTTCGATCACGACGTCGACGCCGAGCGAGAGATAGGCCTGCTTCAGCTCTGGAGCGATGGCCCCGCATGCGATGACGCGTAGCCGGCCTGCCACGTTCAGTCCTCGCCTGAGGTCAGACGACGCGCCAGCACGAGGGCTTCCGCCGTCTCCGCAGCCACGGCGGCGTCCCGGCAATAGGCATCTGCTCCGACTGCAGCACCGAATTCCTCGTTGAGGGGAGCGCCACCGACCAGCACGATGTAATCGTTGCGGATGCCCTTCTCGACCATGGTGTCGATGACCACCTTCATGTACGGCATCGTCGTGGTGAGGAGTGCGGAGAGTCCCAGGATGTCGGGCTTGTGTTCTTCGAGGGCTGCCAGGTATTCCTCGACATCTGTGTTGATCCCGAGATCGATCACCTCGAATCCCGAGCCCTCGAACATCATCCCGACGAGGTTCTTGCCGATGTCGTGGATGTCGCCTTTCACCGTTCCGATGACGACCTTGCCGATGGTCTCTGCGCCGGTCTCCACCAGGATCGGGCGGAGCAGGGCCATTCCGGCCTTCATGGCATTGGCCGCCAGCAGGACCTCCGGGACGAAAAGGATGCCGTCGCGGAAGTCGATCCCGACGATGCGCATGCCTTCGACCAGTCCTTCGTTGAGGACGCGTTGGGCATCCCAGCCCCGGTCGAGGAGGATCTGGGTGGCCTCGGCTATCTCGTCTGCCATCCCGTCGTAGAGGTCGTCGTGCATCTGCTCGACGAGTTCCTCATCGTTGAGAGTGGAGAGATCGAGCTCTTCTTCGCTCATGTCGCCTCGAATGTGACGGTGGAACAAGGCTCACGATGCGGAATCGTGGGATTGGGGAATCGTACAGGTCGGCGGCGGTTCTGTCGAAGCTTTTGACAGAAATCTTGGGCCTCTGTTCACGATTCTCAGGTGTTGAAGACGCGCCCGTCTCGAACCACGATGCGGATTCAGATCGCGATGTGGATCGCCCTGCCCGTTATATGACTGCCGTGACCGAGGCCTCGAAACGACGGACGTGGTGGCGGGCGGCGACCGAGGCCGCCTCCGGGTCCCGAGCGAGGATCGCGCTCAGCAAGTCCCGATGCTCTTCGATGTGGCTGGTGATGTCGGTCAGCCGCTCCATGTAGAGGTGCCAGAGGCGCAGCGACAGGTTGTGATACATCTCGGCGGTCGACGCCAGGAAGTGGTTGTGGGCGGCGACATAGATGGTGCGGTGGATTTCGGTGTCGAGGTCGATCGGTTTGCGGGTGGCGGGACGTTCGACCCGCGTGAGTAGTCGGGCGATGACCGATCGGTCCGATTCGGTTGCCCGCATGGCGGCCTGTGCCGCCGCCAGACCTTCGAGTTCTTCCCTGACATCGGTGATGAGGGCCAGGTCGCCGATGTTGATCTCGGTGGCGAAGGTGCCGCGTCGGGGGTAGATGGCGACGAGTCGCTGCATCTCGAGGCGATGGATGGCATCACGCAACGGGGTCCGACCGACACCGATGCGCTCGGTGAGGTCTGACTCGACGAGCGGGGACCCGGGGGCGATCTCGAGACGCACCAGGAGGTCGAGCAACGACTCGTAGGCAACCGTGGCCTGGGAAAGCGGAGATGGGCTGAGCGCAGTCACCGTGATGACGGTACTACGCGACAACTGATAGATGACAGATATATCAGAGAGGAGTAGGGTTCGGATCTCTCGCCGAACTTGAGGAGTCGCAATGGCCGAGCTGCCTTCGAAGGCCAACGTCGTAGTCATCGGTGCCGGAATCGTCGGGAACTGTCTGGTGGGCCACCTCGCCGATCTCGGATGGACTGACATGGTTCTCGTCGACAAGGGCCCTCTGCCCAATCCGGGCGGGTCGACCGGCCACGCCTCCAACTTCATCTTTCCGACCGACCACAACAAGGAGATGGCGCTTCTCACACTCGACAGTCAGCAGCAGTACGAGGAGATGGGCGTCAACACGGAGTGCGGCGGGATCGAGGTGGCCAGGACTCCGGAGCGCATGGAAGAACTGCGGCGCAGGATGACCTCGGCCAAAGCATGGGGGATCGAAGCCGAACTCCTCACCCCAGCCCAGGTCAAAGAGATGGTGCCGTTCATCGACGAGTCGGTGATCCTCGGTGGATTCCACACGCCGAGCGTCTCGGTGGTCGACTCGCTGCGGGCCGGCACGCTCATGCGGGAGAAGGCAATGAAAGCCGGCGCTCTCACCGTGCACGCCAATACCGAAGTCCTCGACGTCGAGACGACACCGACCCCGTTTGGACGACCCCAGGTGACGGCAGTGGTCACCGACAAAGGACGCATCGAGGCGGACTATGTGGTCATTGCCTGCGGGGTGTGGAGCCCCAAGATCGCAGCCATGGCGGGGGCAACGATCCCACTGACGCCCGCGGTCCATCAGATGGCGGACGTCGGTCCCATCGACATCCTCCAGCAGACCGGCAATGAGATCGGCTACCCGATCGTTCGGGACATGGACACCTTCATGTACGAGCGTCAGTCGGCGGGCTCGATGGAAGTGGGCTCGTACGCCCATCGACCGATCCTGCATCGTCCCGAGGAGATCCCCTCGAACGATGAGGCGGCGCTGTCTCCAACCGAGATGCCATTCACCCAGGACGACTTCGACGAGCAGTTGGAGGATGCCCTCGAACTGATGGGCGAGATCCTCGAGACCGCCGAAATCCGGTATGCCATCAACGGCCTGCTTTCCCTGACCCCAGACGCGATGCCGGTCCTCGGCGAAACGGTCGAAGTCGAGAACCTGTGGTCGGCGGCTGCGGTCTGGATCAAGGAGGGGCCGGGCATCGCCCAACTCGTCGCAGAGTGGATGACCCACGGGTACCCGCACATCGCCGACCCTCATGGCTCTGACATCGCCCGTCTCTACGCCCACGAGCGAACTGTTCATCACATCGAGGCGCGCGCCACCGAGCACTTCAACAAGACGTATGGGATCGTCCATCCGCGTGAGCAATGGGCGTCGGAGAGGGGGATGAATCAAGCGCCATTCCATTCCCGCACCGAGGCCCTCGGAGCCGAGTACTTCGACGCCCGCGGCTGGGAGCGACCGCACTGGTACGCCTCGAACTCCGACCTGGTGGAGCGGTACGACGTGGCCGATCGTCCCCACGAGTGGGATCGCCGCTGGTGGTCGCCGATCATCACCGGAGAGCATCTCCAGATGCGCGAACACGGCGCACTCGTCGACTTGACGGCATTCCAGATGTTCGACGTGAGCGGACCCGGCGTTGTGGACTACATCGAACGGATGACGGTCAACAAATGTGATCGTCCTGTCGGGAGTTCGATCTACACGCCGGTCCTCGCCCCCAACGGCGGATTCCGATCGGACCTGACAGTCCTCCGGCTCGCGCACGACCGATTCCGGATCATCACGGGCGCCTTCGACGGCGGAAGGGACGAGTACTGGTTCCGGCGGAATCTGCCGCCGGATGGGTCGGTGCAGTTCACGAACATGAGCCAGGCCGTGACGACCATCGGCGTGTGGGGTCCGAAGGCCCAGTCGCTCGTGTCAGGGCTCACCGAATCCGACGTGAGCATCGCCGGTTTTCCGTACGGGACGACCCAGGAGGTCTTCATCGACGGGATCCCCACCCGGATGTTGAGAATCTCCTACGTCGGGGAGAACGGGTGGGAGATCACCACCTCGATATCGCACGGCCTGCGCCTGTGGGACACGTTGTTCGAAGTGGGACGACAACTCGGCATGCGGCCGGTGGGCGCCGGTGTGTACGGCACCACCGGGCGTCTCGAGAAGGGCTACCGCCTCATGGGCGCCGAACTCGAATCCGAGTACACACCCGTCGAGGCAGGGCTCGCCCGACCGCGCGTCAAGGACGCCGACTTCATCGGCAAGGAGGCCTACCTGGCCGGCCGCGAGTCTGACCCTGTGACGGCCATGTGCACCTTGACCGTCGAAGACCACACCGACGCCTCCGGCGTGGAGCGGTACATGACCGGAGGCAACGAGCCGATCCTCACCCTCGATGGGGAGCGGATCCTCGACGCCAAAGGCCGGGTGTCTCGCGTCACGAGCGCAGGCAACGGCCCGTCGGTCGGCAAGTATCTCCTCATGGCGTACCTGCCGCCCGAATTTGCGATAGAGGGCAACGATCTTCAGGTCATGTACATGAACGAGCTGTTCCCGGTTCAGGTCGCTCGCGTCGGTTCGACGCCGCTCTTCGATCCTGATGACACCAGGATGAAGGCCTGAGATGAGAGTTCTCGTGTGTGTGAAACGCGTGCTGTCACTTTTTGATTTGGGCAGCGCTTGGACGAGGGTTTGACGATGAGAGTTCTCGTGTGTGTGAAACGCGTGCCGGCGCCCGGTGCGCGCATCGTCATAGCGTTGGATAACCGTTCGCTCGACACCGCCCATCTCGGGTTCACGATGAGTCCGCACGAGGAGTGCGCCGTGGAGGAGGCAGTGCAGATCGTCGAGCGGGAAGGCGGCCACTCGACGGTGCTCACGCTCGGACCACCGCAAGCCGAGGATCAGCTGCGGTATGCCCTGTCGCTGGGGGTCGCCGCCGCCGTCCTCATCCCGACCGACGGGTCCGACTGGGATCCGCAGCGGACGGCCACCTCGATCGCTGCCGCCATCGGCCAGATCGAAGAACGCGATGGTGCCTTCGACCTCATTCTATTCGGCAACGAGTCCGCCGACTCGGGCGGGTTTCAGGTGGGGATCAGGGTGGCAAGACAACTGGGGCGCCCGATGGTCAACGGTGTCAAGGGGATCGAGTTCCGGGACAGCGGCGTCGTCGCCCGTCGTCCGTTCGACGGCGGCTTCGAGGAGTACCGCCTGCCGCTTCCGGCCGTGCTCGGGGTGAAGGAGGGCCTGAACCTCCCTCGTTACCCGACACTCAAAGGAAGGCTGTCGTCCAAGAAGGCGGTGATCGAACAGTTCGAAGGATCCGACGAAGAAGGCGGTCACCGGATGCGGGAATTCCGCCCCCCGCGTGAACAGGTCACCGAGACCGTGATCCTCGGACACGGACCGGAAGCTGCCCCGAGAGTCGTGGAGATCCTGGCCGAGATCGGAGTGCTCTGATGTTGTTGGTCGTCGTCGAACACGATCGCGGCGCCCTGGCGGAAGCCTCGTTGGAAGCCCTCACCGCCGCCAGGACGATGGCAGCGAGCATTGGCGTCGGCGTCCATGCCGTGACTGTCGGCGAGAGTGCCGACGGTCTGGCCGGGCAGGTGTCCGAGTACGGAGTCGACGTCGTCCACCAGGTCCACCACCCAATGCTGAGTGACTACGGACCCGACGCCTGGGCCGAGGCCGTTGCCCAGGTCGCCCTCGCCGAAGGCGCGCAGGCGGTCGTGGCGAGCGGAACCGACCGCGGCAACGAGGTGCTCGCACACGTCGCGGCGTTGATGGACCAGCCGTTCGCCGCCAACTGCCTCGAGATGACCCCCGGGGAGCCGTGGGAACTCATTCGGGTGCGCTGGGGTGGCTCCCTGCTCGAGCGGTCCAGCCTCGACGGGGCCATTGCCATCCTCACGTTCGCCCACCACGCCTTCGATCCGGTTCCGGCGGCGGGTGCCGGCGAGGTGAAGGTCTTCGAACCGGAACTCGACGAGTCGGTTGCGTTCACGATCGTCGCCGACCGGGTCGTCTTGACGACCGGCGTGACCCTGGCAACGGCACCGGTAGTGGTCAGCGGCGGACGCGGCGTCGGGTCGGTCGAGGGATTTGCGCCACTGGAGGAACTGGCGACGTTGCTCGGCGGGGTGGTCGGTTGCTCGCGCGTCGTCACGAACAACGGCTGGCGACCCCACACCGACCAGGTCGGTCAGACCGGCACCCGCATCGCTCCCGAGCTGTACATCGCATGCGGGATCTCCGGTGCCATCCAGCATTGGGTCGGTGCGATGGCGTCGAAACGAATCCTCGCCATCAACACCGACGCAGAATCGAACATGGTGGCAAAAGCCGACTACGCCATCATCGGGGACCTCCACACCGTGGTGCCTGCGATCATCGAAGCGGTGAAGGCCGCGAGGAGTGCGCCGGCATAGGACGGGCTCGTCCCGCGCCGCGCGGCCGGTCCCGTACACTCCCGAACTCAGCCACGAGAGAGACGGATGCCCAGAGACGGATCTGCCCGGGCGACCAGAAGAGCGGAACGCGGGGGAGGATCCCTCCACCAGCTTCCCTGGCGGAGTGTGACCAACCCCTACCGTCCGGTGGAGGTTCTCGACCCTGCCGGTATCGATGCGATTCACGATGCATCTCTCGACATCCTCCGCACGACCGGGATGGACTTCCTCCACCCCGAGGCGATCGCCATCCTCCGAGCCCATGGCGCCGATGTCTCCGATGACGGGCCGCGGGTTCGACTTGATCCTGACCTCGTCATGGAGTGGGTCGGTCGGGCACCGTCGACGTTCACGCTGCATGCCCGGAACCCGCTTCACGACCTGGACATCGGGGGCAACAATGTCGTCTTCCTCTCCGTCGCGAGCGCCCCGAACGTCTCGGACCTCGATCGGGGACGCCGGCCGGGCGGCTTCGCCGAATTCGAAGACTTCGTCCGACTCGGCCAGGCCTTCAACGTCGTCCACAGCTTTGGCGGCTATCCGGTGGAACCCCAGGATGTCGCGCCGTCGATACGCCACCTGCGAGCGCTGTCGTCGTTCGTGACGCTCAGCGACAAGACCTGGCACGCCTACTCGCTCGGGCGCGGTCGGATCCTCGATGCCATCGAGATCGCCAGGATCGCCCGGGGGGTCGACCTCGAGACACTTTCTGCGGAACCCTCGATCCACACGATCATCAACACCTCGAGCCCGCTGCGGCTGGACGGGCCGATGATCGAGGGGATGATCGAGATGCTCCGTCACGGTCAGGCGGTGGTCATCACCCCCTTCACCCTGGCCGGAGCGATGGCGCCGGCGACGGTTGCCGGGGCCCTGGCCCTGCAGAACGCCGAGGCTCTTGCCGGTATCGCGTTCGGCCAGATGGTCGCACCGGGAGCGCCGATGATGTACGGCGGCTTCACGTCCAACGTGGACATGAAGTCTGGGGCGCCGGCCTTCGGGACGCCCGAGTACGCCCGGGCGGCGATGGCGGGGGGACAACTCGCTCGCCGCTACGGCCTGCCATATCGCAGTTCCAACGCCAACGCCTCCAACGCCGTGGACGCGCAGGCGGCGTACGAGTCCCAGATGTCGCTGTGGTCAGCGGTTCTCGGCGGTGCGAACTTCGTCATGCACGGGGCGGGTTGGATGGAGGGCGGTCTCGTCGCCTCCTTCGAGAAATTCGTCGTGGATGTCGAGTTGCTTCAGATGATGTCCGAGTTTCTCACACCGCTCCGCGTCGATGCCGACACGCTCGGTCTCGCCGCAATCGCCGAGGTCGGTCCGGGAGGGCACTTCTTCGGATCGGAGCACACGCTGGAGCGGTACGAGCATGCGTTCTATGCCCCGATCCTGTCGGACTGGCAGAACTTCGGATCGTGGACCGACTCGGGTTCGCTTGGCGCCGAAGCCCGAGCGAACACGATCTGGAAGCGGGTGCTGGCCGATTACGAACAACCTGCCCTCGCCGACGATGTCAGGGCAGAGCTGGACGATTTCGTCGGCCGTCGGGTCTCCGAGGGCGGAGTCGGTTGAGCTCAGTTGGAAGCGTCTGTCTCGCTGGTGTCGTCTGTGTCGTTGTCCAACGACCAGTCGCCCAGCCAGTAGCCGCCGCCGACGAGGAGTAGTCCGACTCCCGCGAACAGGGCAATCCGGACGATGGGTGACGCTTCGGCCAGGTCGACGAAGAACAGTTTGCCGAGTGAGAGCCCGACAGTCGCAAAGCCCAGTCCGAGGGCAGATCGGGACTCCGCCAGCCGACCGCCCACGATCGCGGCGACCCCGATGAGCGCCCATCCGGCCGTCACCCACGCCAACCCGTCAGCACCCAGCCGGGGGATCTCAACCGCCATCCAGGCGAGAGCCCCGAAGTACGACCCCGCCAGGTAGACCGGGGAGAGGTCCCGATCGTTCGTGCTCCGAATCAGCCCTCCGATGGTTGCCGCGGTCGCGATGACCGCCGATCCGGGCACGAGTTGAGACAGTTCCCGCTCACCGCTCGTGACGATCGCCGCGAATCCGATGGCCACTACCGCCGTGAGCAAGAACAGGACGTGTCCCGCGTCGGCGAGGTGTCGATGCGCTCCGTGATGACCGGCGATCACGAGACCGATCGAGAGAGCGGAGAATCCGACGAGGACCCAATCTCCGCTCAGCCCTTCGACCGCTGCAACGATCGCGAGGACCACGGCCGGCACGAGCTGTGCCGCCGCCACCGGCTGGGCTTCCGGGAGTCTTCTCAGGCCGTGGGCGACGAGGAGGTGCCCGGCGGCGAGCCCGAGAGCGAGCCCGGTCCACATCAGTCGTGATCCATCGTCGGTGAAGATCACCCGAGTACCCGCGTAGAGGACGAGGCTTCCAACTGCGGAGGTGATGATCGGCAGGCTGATTCGCGCGACCGCGACCCCGGTCCGGGTGAAGGTTCCCACGAGCGGGACGAGCAGCAGCATCGACCACGCCAGGACCAGAGAGGCTTCGGCCGCCAGCGCGGATCACGGTCGCCGCGACCGCGTGCGCCCAGATAGACGGACTCGGTGTACGGGACCGCCATCTGGCCGGCGATGATCCCAG
>JBBDWN010000046.1:26178-38918 GCA_040902855.1 Acidimicrobiia bacterium
GGGCCTACCGGTCGGCGAAGATGGCGTCGCCAATATCGAGGACTGTCGAGCTGAGGATCACGGTCGCCGCGACCGCGTGCGCCCGCCACCATCCGAAGCGAAAAAAGAGCGCGGTCGAGGCGGCGCCGATGAGCGCCAGATAGACGGACTCGGTGTACGGGA
Source organism: Acidimicrobiia bacterium (assembly GCA_040902855.1). Lineage (GTDB taxonomy): Bacteria > Actinomycetota > Acidimicrobiia > Spongiisociales > ZC4RG35 > DATHWB01. The sequence goes on from JBBDWN010000046.1 coordinate 26,341, forward strand.
CCGCCATCTGGCCGGCGATGATCCCAGGGGCGGCGGCCGCGGCACCGAGGCCGAGACCGGCCAACAACTCCGAGTTCGCCCGATGGGCGAGTACCAGCGTGAGGGTCGCGACCGCCACCAGCTGGATGAACCCCTCCGTCTCTGACGTGAGGCCGTAGTGGTCGTGGGCGGCGAATCCGGTGACGAACAGGACCGCGCTGCCCGCTCCCTGCAGGAGGATCCCATACGCCGGCCTGCGGCGGGCGACCGCTGCTCCCGTCCCGATCATGGCCGATCCCGCGGCAGCGGCGAGGCCGACGCGCGCCACAGGGCCGATCCAGCCCTGTTCGATCGAATAGCGCAGGAAGAACACCGTGGCAAGCAGGAGCAACGTCAGGCCTGCCCGGAACAGTGTCCGTCCGCTCAGAAGGTTCGGTTTGGAGTGTGGTGTCGTCGTCATGACACCAGCATCGGTTCGCCGTGCCTTCGATCACATGGGGGGACACCCCCAATCAGACGTCGGGGGAGATCAGGGGATCGACCTCGGAACCGGTGAACCGTCCCTCAGGAGGGCTCCAGAGTCTCCTCGGAGTCGCTTTCGCGGCCGAGTTCCATCGCCAGCCACGTGGACCGATTCGGGACAGAGAGGAACCTCTCCTTGGTGACGGTCATGTTGCGGCGAACCACCAGCCGGAAGGCGATGAACGCCGTGAACGTGCCGTGGAGAGCGATCAGGAACACCCAGAATCCGTCCACTCCCAATGCACTCATCGTGAATGATGCGGACGCCGGGCCGAGAACCGCGCCAAGGCCGTTGGAGAACATCAGGACTGCACTGGCTGCGACGAGGCGGTCAGGCGGCAGGGCGTCGTTCGCGTGGCTGACCCCCAACGAGTAGATGGGAAAGGAGAAGCCACCGAAGAGGAAGCCGGGGACGAAAAGAAGCGACGAAGTCGGATCGAGCGTCCAGAGCCATACGGAGCTCGCCGTCGCCCCGGCCGTTGCCAAGAGGAGGACCTTTCGTCGCGAGATGCGATCAGAGAGCGCTCCGAGCGGCCATTGGAAGACGACCCCACCGATGAGCGACAGTCCGATGAACACCGAGATCTTGCCAACGCCGAGTCCGGAGTTGGCCGCCCACACCGCCCCCATTCCGAACAGGGCACCTCCCGAGATGCCCGAAGTGAACACGCCGGACACTCCGAGAGGGACGGTACGAAACACTTCGCGGAACGGGAGCCCCCGTTCATGAGGTACGACGACCGGCGCGTTGCTCGGTGCCAGCGCGATCGGGACGACAGCCATCGAGACGAGGACCGATGCGAGCACGAACAGTTCGAAGCCTGCAGGGTCGGCGAGGTTCAGCAGGAGCTGTCCGCAGGCGAGCCCTCCGCTCACGACCACCATGTACACCGAGAGCACTCGCCCCCGGCTCTCGTTCGAGACGATCCCGTTGAGCCACGACTCGGCGACGATGTAGAGCCCGGCGAGACAGAATCCCGTGACGACTCGCATCCCGAACCACAGCGCCGGGTCGATGAACACGGTGTACACCAGGAGCGCGATCGAGCCCATCGAGGCGAGACCCGAATAGACCCGCACGTGTCCGACCGTCCCCACGATCCGCGGCACGAACATCGCACCGCCGAGGAACCCGACGTAGTAGCCGGTCATGACGACACCGGTGACGGCGGTGGAGAAGCCCTCGATGTCCGCTCGGAGGCCGACGAGCGAGGACTGCAGCCCGTTGCCGACCATCAGGAACGACAGGGCGAGGAAGAGTGGCCATGCTCCCCGGGCGACGGTGCGTGTCATGCGGGTCCCACGCTAAACGGGTGCAGTCCCGGTGACGTCGACTACTCTGGGCGGTGCGCCGATTTGATCGTCAGCTTGCTGGGCGCAGGACAAATTCAGCTAAAGCGGCGGTCGTGGGACCGCCCAGCACATGCCGCTGCGGCGGTCGCTTCGTTCCTGAGGCGGTCGTCGACCAACGATCGGAGGAAACGATGACACGATTCGAGACAGCACTCTTCGGGGACCGAGTCTTGGTTGCCGACGGCGCCATGGGAACGACCCTCTTTTCACTGGGGCTGGAAGGAGGAGGCTGTCCAGAGCTCCTCAATGTCGAGCGCCCGGGACTGGTCGCCGATGTGCACCGACGGTTCGCCGACGCCGGTTCGGACATCGTTCTCACGAACACCTTCGGCGGCAACGGCCGGCGCCTGGCGTTGCACTCGGCTTCCCGTCGCGTGGCGGAGCTGAACCGGGCCGCGGTCGACATCGCCCGGAACGCGACCGCCGAATATGAGACGCTCATCGCTGGATCGGTCGGCCCGACGGGCGACCTCCTCGCTCCTCTCGGACCGCTCACCCATCAGGCGGCTGTCGAGGTCTTCGCCGAGCAGATCGAAGCGCTCGTCGAAGCAGGTGTCGATGTCGTCTGGATCGAGACTCTCTCTTCGATCGAAGAGCTCGCGGCGGCGGTTGAAGCGGCCGCCCGGTTCGACGTTCCCCGGGTCGCGACCCTCAGCTTCGACACAGCGGGCAGGACGATGATGGGGGTGACCGGCACACAGGTGGCGACCTGGGCCGCGGCAGACGGCCGATTGGACGCGGTCGGCGCCAACTGTGGGATCGGGCCTGGGGACGCGGTGGCGGCGGTGTACGACATCACCGGGACCTCCGCCGATCTCGTCGCCGTGGCGAAACCCAACTGCGGGATGCCGCTCTATCAGACCGATCGGCTGGTGTATCCGGTGGGTCCGGAGGCGATGGCCGAGTTCGTGGATCTCGCCGTCCGCTCGGGTGCCCGCATCATCGGCACGTGTTGTGGATCGATGCCAGAACACATCGTTGCGGTGCGGGCTGCCGTCGATCTTCACCAGGGCGGCGGCCGACCTGATCGCGGGGAGATCGAGGAACGGTTGGAGGCCCGGCCGATCGCAGCGGCGCCCGCTCAGAAGCGGCGCCGCAGGGGATGACTCGTCGGGTGTGATGTCTCGTCCGGTTCGAACAGAACGGCGTTCTCCCACCCCCTGACACTGTTGACCCGCGCCATACGGGTGGCCGTGTGGAGGACTTCGACCGGGAGGGAGCGCTCTTTGATGCGCCCGGCATCGAGGAGACTGCGGCGGGCGACGCCGGGGAGCGCTCCGTCGGAAACGGGGGGTGTCAGCCACTCACCATCGATCTCGGCGCAGAGCGTCGCGATGGTCGTGTCGGCAGCCAGGCCGTCGATGGTCACGAGGATCACATCGTCTGCCTCCGGATGGCGGGCGGCGGCCGCGTCGTAGACCGAGCGCTCCGTGGTCTTGTGTCGAAGCATCGGATCTGAGGGGTCGAGAGGAGTGTCGTCGATGACGAGTCGGACCTCGGCGACCGGGGCCGGCGCTTCGAGCGGTTCTGCGCTGATGGCGCCCGTGCGCGACACCAACAACCGCACTCGGCGAGCGTTGTCGCTGTCCCGCACTGCGGTATCGAGGGCGCTTCGCACTTCGGCCGGATCGACGGGTATGTCGAAATACCAGGCCGAACGGGTGAGGCGGGCGAGGTGGGCAGCCAGCTGGCGGTAGCCCTTCTCTGGTGACCAGTACATGGTCTCGAGCAGTGAAAAACCGGTCGTCCGTCGGTCGAGGACCCTCGCTTTGAGGAGCGCCTCCCGATACTCGCCTCCGGCAGTGGAGTCGAAGGTGACACCGCCGCCCGTTCCGTATGACGCGGTGTCGTTGGCGATGGTCACCGTGCGAATCGCCACGTTGAACGCCCATTCGGGCCCAGCCGGGCGCCGCCCTCCGTATCCGACCGCGCCGCAATACACGCCTCGCGGGCTGGATTCGAGTTCGGCGATGAGCTTCATCGTGGCCACCTTGGGTGCCCCGGTGATCGACGCGCACGGAAAGAGCGCCGAGAAGACATCGACCAGGTCCGTCCCCGCACGCGGTTCGGATGTCACCGTGGAGGTCATCTGCCAGACCGTGTCGTACTTCTCGGTCGTGAAGAGGGCGGGCACCTCGACCGTTCCGGTGCGGGCGATGCGCCCCATGTCGTTGCGCACCATGTCCACGATCATCAGGTTCTCTGCTCGTTGCTTTTCGGAACGGACCAACTCGGAGCGTTGCAGCTCGTCGTCCTCGAGGTCCGATCCGCGTGGTGCGGTTCCCTTCATCGGTCGCGACGCGAGGCGACCATGCCGCCACTCGAAGAACAGCTCGGGTGAGGCGGACGCGATCACCCAATCACCGGTGTCGAGAAAACTCCCGTACCCGCAGGACTGTCCGCCGATGAGATCGAGGTAGAGCGACTCTGCGTCGCCTTCGAAGGTCGCAGACATGCGGAATGTGTGATTCACCTGGTAGGTGTCGCCCGCCACGATCGCTCGATGGATGCGCTCGATGTCTTTGCCGTGGGTGATCTCGTCGATGTGGGGGATCCAGCTGCCGATGTCGAAGGCCGCAGATTCGGAACGCTCCTCTGTTGGTGTGCGACGGTCGAAGACCCCGAACCAGGCAAGCGGGAGGTCGGCCACGGTGGTTCCCGACGTGGGGCGGACGACGAACGCCTTGTCGAACGCCGGGGCTGCTTCATAGGTCACGAATCCGGCGACCCACCGACCGGCTGCCACTTCCCGTTCCGCAGCGGAGAGGACATCACGAACCTGTGTCGTCGTGTGGGCAACGAGAGCGGAGCGGAACCCGTCGAGGGTGAACGATCGCCTCGAGCGGGGGCGCAGGTCGTCGAAGCGGGCACGCGGCTCCATGGACCCCGGAAGCTAGCGCCCCCGGCTTTTGGACGAACCAGCGCGTCACAAATGAAGCGTTTGGAGGGACAAAAGCGGATCAGGGGATGGTCGCGACCAGAAGGCGGACCGACGCCGGGCGGCGATAGCGAAGCCAGGCTCGGTGCATGGAACGGGTGGGGATCCACCCCAGAGTTCTCGAGTCCGCCATCGTCGCTTCGTGGTTGTCGGACTCGACCCACGCCTCGCCTCCCGAGGCGGCGACGAGTCGCTTGACGAGCCAGTTCCCGTCGTGACCGGGATGCGGGAACACGACGATCGACCCGGGCTTGGGGTGGTCGCTCCGCCGGGCCACGAGGACATCACCCGGTTGCAGACCGGGGAGCATGGATTCCTCGAAGACCTCGAACCGACGCATGTTTGAATCCTTCATGGCGGGGTATGGTCAGGATGCCACGTTCGAATGGAGGTTCCACAGCCATGGGTCAGTTCCGAACAGCCACCCCCGCACACGCACATTGCGATCTGTACTGCGGCGTATACGACCCCGCCCAAGCCAAGATCGAGGCCATGTCCGTGTGGAAATCGGCCCAGAAGTACCACGATTCCACCGACGAGGTGTTCCGCGACCGGGCCATCCTCATCAAGGAGAAGCAGGCCGAGCTCGTCAAGCACCATCTCGGGGTGCTGTGGACCGACTTCTTCACGCCGGATCATCGCAAGGAGTTCCCCGAACTCGACGATCTCTTCTGGCGTGCCATCAACCAGTCAGGTGTCGCCAAGAAGTCGATGGATCCGGCCGAAGGCGAGAAGCTGGTCGGCCTGATCGACGAGATCGCCGACGTGTTCTGGAAGACCGAGAAGGCGAAGGGGATGGGCGTCTACCCCCCTGGATGAAAGCTCCGGAGCGATCCGACTCGACGGCGGTCCCGTTCTGGGGCCGCCGTTCTTCGTCAGGCCGCCTCGGCCTCTGCGGTCCCCTCGGGATCGCGGCGGAATCTCGCAGGCGTGACCCGATCGAGGGTCTTGCGCGCCCAGCGGTACTGACGCCCGAGCACTGCCAAGCCGGAGGCGATGAGGACGATGCCGGGGAGCACCGGCAGGAAGAGTCCGACGGTGCCGACGGCGATGAGCGCAGTACCGGCGACAGAAATCGCCGCTTTGCCCATCACGGAGCGCTCTCTTTCCTGCATGCCAACAGCATGCCAGGTTTCTGGGGTTGTCTGATCGGTGGCCCAGTTCACGTCGTAGAGACGTTTCTCCGGTGTCTGCGGTTCCCACGTACATTTCGCGGGCTCAGTCGTCGAGTGCGTCCGGTTCGAGTTTCGTGAACAAGGTGGCGATCGGCCCGAGCGTCGAACCCTCGACTACTGCTGGTCGATCCCACGATTCGGGCTCCGGGTCGAGCCCGAGCATGGTGCCCAGGGCCGCCGTCGTGAAGGGGAGATATGGAGCGAAAGCGACGCGCAGACCCGAGATGGCCTGGATGGCGGTCCACAACACCGTGGCAGCTCGCGACCGGTCGACCTTGATCGTCTTCCAGGGTTCCTCGTCGTTGAGATAGCCGTTCACCGACTGAGCCGCCGTCATCGCTCTGCGCAGACCATGTCGCAATTCCACCTTCTCGATGAGGTCGCCGACCTCGGCGAGGGCCACATCCACGCCGGCGATCAACGCCAGGTCCCCTTCGGTCGGGTCCCCACGGGGCGGTACAGCTCCGTCGAAGTGCTTGGAGGTGATCGACAGCACCCGGTTCACCAGGTTGCCCCATGTGGCGACGAGCTCGGAGTTGATGCGTTCGATCATCTGGTCGTCGGAGAGGTCGGTGTCGTTCTGCTCGGGGAGAACCGAAGCGATGGCATACCTCAGCGCGTCGGGTTCCAACCGGTCGGAGTACCAACGGATGGATCTCCCGACCCCCATCGACTTGGAGGCTTTTGCTCCCTTGAACGTGATGTATTGGTTGGCGGGCACGTTGGTCGGGAGATTCAGACCGCCGTGGCCCATCAGGAGCGCCGGCCAGAACACGGCGTGGAACGGGATGTTGTCCTTGCCGACGAAGTAGTAGGTCTCAGCCGTCGGGTCGGTCCACCACGCCTTCCACGCGTCCGGGTCACCCTGCATCTCGGCCCATTCCTGGGGCGCCGAGTAGTACCCCATCACGGCTTCCCACCACACGTAGATCGACTTGCCCGGCCCAAGGTCGTCGACCGGAATCGGGATGCCCCAGTCGAGGTCACGTGTGAACGAACGATCGTGGAGTCCCTCCTTGACCATCCCGCGAGCGAAGTTGATCACGTGCGGACGCCATCCGGCTTGGGCGTCGAGCCATTCGAGGAGCGGCTCTTGGAAGGCGCTCAGCTTCCAGTAGTAGTGCTCGGTTTCCTTTTCGATCGGGACACTGCCTGACAGCTTGGAGACCGGGTCGATCAGATCCTGGGGGTCGAGGATCTTGCCGCAGTTGTCGCACTGATCGCCGCGGGCGGGGTGGTAGCCGCAATGCGGGCAGGTGCCTTCCACGTAGCGGTCCGGCAGGAACTGCTGGCGTTCCTCGTCGAAGAACTGCAGTTCGGACTTGCGGTAGAGATGTCCGTTTTCGAGCAGTCGCGTGAAGAACTCGCGAGCAACGCGGTGGTGGTTGGGGGAGTCCGTCGTCGTGAAAAGGTCGAAGGAAATCCCGAGAGACTCCCAGTACCCGAGGATCTCGGGGTGGAAGCGATCGATGATCTCGTTCGGGGTCACACCCTCCTGCTCGGCTTTCACCGTGATCGGCGTTCCGTGCGTGTCAGAACCGGAGACCATCAAGACCTTGTTGCCTGCAAGGCGGTGGTAGCGAGCGAAGATGTCCGGCGGGAGGTATGCCCCGCCGAGGTGGCCGAGATGCAGCGAACCTGAGGCGTAAGGCCAGGCAACGGCGACGAGGATGTGGCGGGATTCGCTCATTGGTCCGCTTGGTCGGGAACGGGCGTGAGGCTAACGGGGTGTCGCAGGCAGCTTCGCGAGTTTTCTGGTGCGGATGCCGTTCGAGACCACTTCTCCTCGGTCTGCGAGGACGACGCCGACGATGATCACCGACCCGCCGATGACGAGCGAAGCGGTCACGGGGTCTCCCAGGAAGATGACGGCACTCACGGCCGAAGCAATGGGAACGAGGTAACCGATGAGGGCCGCTTTGGCGGTTTCGGCACGCTCGACCACCTGGAGGAACGAGTAGAACGGCACGATCGTCCCGAACAGTCCGGTGACGATCGCCCAGCCCCACACCGCACCGGGGAGACCGTCCAACCCGAACCACGCTCCGGTGGGGATCGCGAGGATGATCAGGGTGATCGCGGCGGCGGTGAACTGAGGGATGACCATCCTCCGGGCCGGCGTGTGGATGGCGAACCGTCGTGACACGGCTCCACCGGTCCCGGCCGCGATCACTCCGAGCATCGACCAGCCGACGGCGCCCCACAGTGCGTCCGGCTCGATGCGCTCCACTCCTCCGATCAGTATGGCGATGCCGATGAACGCGACGACGAGGCCGGGGACTCGCCATGCCTGGAACCGCTCCCCCGGGACGATGAAGTGGGCCGCTGCGATCGCAGAGGCCGGGACCAGGGCAATGAGCAAACCGGCCAGGGACGCGTCGAGCGTCACGAGTGCAATGGTGAAGAAGATCGGCGGCAAGGCCATGTTGAGGACGCCGATCGCACTTCCGCGCAACCAGTCGTGGTGACGGCCCAGTTGGCCGACGGCGGAGAGGATGGCGACGATGCCAACGGCCGCGATGCCGAACCGGACGAGGGTGAGGGAGATCGGATCCATCCCGCCGTCCAGGGCGAGCTTGGATGTGACGTTTCCGCTCGCCCATCCCGCCGTGGCGATCAATATCCAAGACCAGGCGCTCTTCACCGCTGCATCTTCGTCTCGGTTCGGGGACAGTCGAAATCGGCTTCTACCCTGCGCCCACGCGACGATGGAGTGGTGAGGTGAGCGGCTTCGACCCGAGACAACTGCGGGACGGATTCGGGGAGTTCATGACCGGTGTGACGGTCGTGACGACCAGGGGAGCGAACGGTGAACCCTCCGGGTTGACCGCCAATTCTTTCAGTTCCTTGTCGCTCGACCCGCCAATGGCGCTCTTCTCGATCGGGAAGTCGTCGAACACGTTCGAGGACTTCGATGCGGGAAACGGATTCGTGATCCACATCCTGGCCGCCGACCAGCGCGATCTCGCCACACGATTCTCCACGAAGGGAATCGATCGATTCGAGGGAGTCGAGTGGTTCCCGGGGTTCGACGATCTTCCTGTGATCGCAGGAACCCTTGCCAGTTTCGAGTGCAGTCGCGAGCACACCTATGACGGCGGCGACCACCTCATCCTGGTCGGACGGATCGAGCACTTCACCGTCGGTGACCGAGAACGTCCGGCGCTGGGATATTTCCGCAGCACGTACATCTCGCATCCCTGATCTCTCCCGCACGTATCATCCCGCTCGTGAACTCGTCCGTCGTTCCACTTTCGAAGGCTCTCCCCACACCAGTCACCGCCACCGGTCTGAAGGCCTACCTCGGTGGCGTCCCAACTGTCGACGAAGTGACCGTCACCGAGCGGGTCGCCTCGCTCGGCACCCGCTCGATCAAGAAGGAGTCGAAGCGGGCTGCGCTCGAGTTGGCAATCCGGATGATGGACTTGACCACACTCGAAGGTCAGGACACGCCCGGGAAGGTGAGCCAACTCTCATCGAAAGCCGTGAGACCCGATCCGTCTGATCCCGCCATCCCTTCCGTTGCCGCCGTCTGCGTGTATCCGAACATGGTGCCGATTGCCAAGGTCGCCGTCGCCGGATCCGGCGTGAAAGTGGCATCGGTCGCCACCTACTTCCCGTCCGGGCAGGCGCCGATCGATCTGAAGGTCGCCGAGACGAAGCGAGTCGTCGACATGGGAGCAGACGAGGTGGACATGGTCATCGATCGCGGGGCCTTCTTGTCGGGGCGGTTCATCGAGGTCTTCGACGAGATCCGGCGCATCAAGGAGGCGTGTGGTTCGGCGCATCTCAAGGTGATCCTGGAGACGGGCGAACTCGTCACCTTCGACAACGTGCGGAAAGCTTCGATGCTGGCGATGGCCGCGGGCGCCGACTTCATCAAGACATCGACGGGCAAGATCTCGCCGGCCGCCACCATCCCTGTCACGCTGGTGATGCTCGAGTCCATTCGCGACTTCCGTTCCATGACCGGCCAGATGGTCGGGATGAAACCGGCGGGCGGGATCCGCACGGCCAAGGACGCGATCAAGTATCTCGTCGTCCTCAACGAGACGTTGGGTCGCGAATGGATGACGCCGGACAGGTTCCGATTCGGGGCGTCGTCGTTGCTCAACGACGTCCTCATGCAGATCCGGTGGCTCGACACCGGCCGCTATCAATCCCCCGACTACTTCACGAAGGACTGACCATGGGAGACGACGCCCCCGCCGCCCCGGCCCTCACGCCGGTCGCCGAGCCGATCGACTGGACGTATGCGCCGAGCAGGGAGAACCCTGACCTCGTCTCCATCGACGACCGGTACGGCCTGTTCATCGACGGTGAATTCTTCAAACCCGCATCCAAACAGTGGTTCACGACGCTCGACCCTTCGACGGAGGAGCCGCTCGCCGAGGTGGCACTGGCTGACGCCCAGGACGTCGATCGGGCAGTCGGGGCGGCTCGCAAGGCGTTCGGCGGCTGGTCGAAGCTGTCCGGTGCCGAACGAGCCAAGTTCATGTTCCGGATCGCCCGTCTCGTCCAGGAGAGATCACGCGAACTCGCCGTGCTCGAAACCCGCGACGGGGGCAAACCGATCAAAGAGGCCCGGGATGTGGACCTTCCCCTCGTCGCAGCCCATTTCTTCTACTACGCCGGTTGGGCCGACAAGCTGGAGTACGCCTTCCCCGGTCTCACCCCCGAGCCGATCGGCGTCGCCGGGCAGGTGATCCCGTGGAACTTTCCTTTGATGATGCTGGCCTGGAAGGTGGCGCCGGCGCTCGCCGCGGGCAACACCGTCGTTCTCAAGCCGGCGGAAACGACGCCGCTGTCGGCGCTCCACTTCGCCCGGATCTGCGCCGAAGCGGGCTTGCCGCCAGGCGTGTTGAACATCGTCACGGGAGCGGGACAGACCGGAGCCGCCGTCGTCGGTCACGATGACGTCGACAAGGTGGCGTTCACCGGTTCGACCGAGGTGGGCAAGATCATCCAGCGCCAGCTCGCAGGCTCTGGCAAGAAGCTGACGCTCGAACTGGGGGGGAAAGGCGCGCATGTCGTGTTCGAAGACGCGCCGGTCGACCAAGCCGTCGAAGGCGTCATCAACGGGATCTTCTTCAACCAGGGTCACGTATGTTGTGCCGGCAGCAGACTCATAGTGCAAGAAGGAATCGCCGAGGAGTTCGTCGCCAAACTGAAGCTGCGCCTCGACACGCTTCGGGTCGGTGACCCTCTCGACAAGAACACCGACATCGGCGCCATCAACTCCGCCGATCAGCTTGCCAAGATCGAAGAGCTGGTTGCGGTCGGACAGGAGGAAGGCGCGGCGATGTATCAGCCGTCGGGGGATCTTCCGGTCCGGGGCTACTACTTCCGACCGACGCTGTTCACCGGCGTCTCACAGAGCAATCGGATCGCCCAGGAGGAGATCTTCGGGCCGGTCCTGTCCATCATGACCTTCCGCACGCCTGACGAGGCAGTGGAGAAGGCGAACAACACGCCGTTCGGTCTGGCTGCCGGCGTCTGGACCCAGAAGGGGTCTCGGATCTTGTGGATGGCCGATCGGATGCGAGCGGGTGTCGTGTGGGCGAACACGTACAACAAATTCGACCCGACCTCACCGTTCGGTGGTTACAAGGAGTCTGGGTTCGGGCGCGAGGGCGGACGGCATGGTCTGCTCGCCTACATGAAGACGGAGGGATGATGGTGCGCCTCGACGTCAAGAAGACCCACAAGCTCTACATCAACGGAGAGTTCCCACGCTCCGAGTCCGGTCGGACGTTCGCCGCCGTGGACGCCGATGGCAACGTCATCGCCCGCATGTCGGAAGGCTCGCGCAAGGACCTGCGTGATGCGGTGAGGGCCGCGCGTGGCGCCCACGAGAAGTGGGCCGGACGGACCGGCTACAACCGCGGGCAGATCCTGTATCGCATCGCCGAGATGCTCGAAGACCGGGCGGAAGTCTTCAGCGATGACCTGCGGGCATCCGGTGCGTCCAAGCGAGCAGCCGAGAAGGAAGTCGAAGCTTCGATCGATCGGCTGGTCTGGTACGCCGGGTGGTGCGACAAGTTCATCCAGATCTACGGAAACCTGAATCCGGTCGCCGGGCCATTCTTCAACATCTCGACGCCCGAATCGACCGGTGTCGTCGGGGTCGTGGCGCCGTCCGAGCCTGCATTGCTCGGACTCGTGTCCCGGCTCGCTCCGGTGCTCGTTCCCGGCAACACGGCGGTGGTCATCGCGTCGGACCGGTCGCCGGTCGTGGCAGTGACCTTCGCTGAAGCGCTCGCAACCTCCGACGTTCCCGCCGGCGTGGTGAACATCCTCACCGGTCACGCCGCGGAACTGACCCCATGGTTGGCGTCGCATATGGACGTCAACGCTATCGACCTCACCGGTGCTCCCGGAGATCTCGTCGTCGCCGCAGAGATCGCTGCCGCCGACAACGTCAAGCGTGTCGTTCGCTCCGAGATCGTCGACGCCCAGTCGCCTCTCCTCATCGCGGCATTCACCGAGACGAAGACCGTCTGGCATCCCAAGGGTCTGTAAGTCCCCCCAGGAGCGAAGCGATTTTGGGGGGACAGGCGGCTGCTTTGAGCCGTCGAGGGGGGCGTGAGCGTCAGCGAACTCGTGGATCT
>JBBDWN010000047.1:0-6222 GCA_040902855.1 Acidimicrobiia bacterium
GATCACGGCGTTTCTCGAAGACGAAACGGCGTCCTTCCTCACACTCGAATGAGGGGCTCAGACGGCCCTGACCGAACACTTGTGCGGTTGAAATGGTTGCAATCGGGTTGCAATCGGGGGTTTTTGGCTGATTTCGAGAACCCCGAAATCACGCGACACCCCTGGTGGGCGAGGGGGGACTTGAACCCCCACGATCTTGCGATCACAGGAACCTGAATCCTGCGCGTCTGCCAATTCCGCCACTCGCCCGGGCGTGAGGGGAATGGTACCGCAGCCACAGGCCACGTCATCTGCGGACCACCAACCCATGTCAGTGCGCACCGCTACCTTGTCCCCCGTGGATGTCATGCGTCGACTCGAGCGCAGGCTGGAGGCGGTGCTCGAAGGCGCCGGCGGTCAGCTGTTTCGGGGAGCACCGCACGTTTCGGAGCTCGCCGGGTCCATCGTGCGCGTCCTCGACCTCTCTGTTGATTCCGAAGGCCTCGTACCCAACAAGGTCCACGTCCCCTCCCCGGTCCCGCCCGAGTCCTCCGCCGCGCTCGAACAGGCGATCACCGAAGCAGTCATCGAGCGGGGGTGGCGTATCGAGGGGCCGATAGAAGTGGTCCCATCCGAAACGCGGGCGGTCACCGTCGTCGTCGAACGCGGTCCTCTCCCCGTGTGGGGTGAGCTCGTCGGATCCGACAACCACACACTCCGGGTCAACCGCGCCATCCTCGGACGTTCTTCGGGATGTGACGTCGTCGTCGACGACGCCTCCGTGTCTCGACGTCACGCCCGTCTCTGGCGGCAGGACGATCGCATCCTCTGCGTCGACCTGAACAGCTCGAACGGGACATCCGTCGATGGGGCGGGAGTCGGGCCGAATCCCACCGAGGTCCGGGACGGGTCGGAGCTCGCGCTCGGCGCAATCCGGTTTCGTTTCCGAAGGCGGGACGATGCCTGACTTTCTGCTGACACTGCTCCGACTGATCTTCCTGAGTCTCGTCTACCTGTTCGTCTGGCAAGTGGCACGGTCGATGTCGACCCACATCGGGGTCCGACCCATCCGCAGCCATCGCCGGAAGGGCACCCGCGTGGTCGTCGTGCGCTCGGATTCCAATCCCGGGCTGCAGTTCGTGGTCGAGGATTCGGTAGTCATAGGACGGAGCGACGAGGCGGACGTGCTTATTTCCGACCCCTACGCTTCTGACTTCCACCTGCGAATGACAGCGAAGGACGGGCGGATCGTGCTGAGCGACTTGGGGAGCACCAACGGAACCTACGTCAACGGACGTCGGGTCACCGCGCCCACCGATCTCGGCCGCGGAGACGCCGTGCAGGTTGGCAAGACGGTGATGGAGATTCGATGACCTACCGATGGGCGGTGGCGTCTCATCCGGGCAACGTCAGACCCGGGAATGAGGATTCCGTCTGGCCCGCCACCTCGGGGGCGGGCGACGGTCCGCTCGTCGCCATCGTCGCTGACGGCATGGGCGGAGCAGTCGCAGGCGAGGTGGCGTCCCGCCTCGCCGTGGAAGCCGCCAAGTCCTCCGAACGCGACATCGAAGATCGAGTGAGAGACGCCAATCAGGCGATACTCGATGAGGTCGAGCGCCGGCCCGAGCTGCGCGGCATGGGTACCACGATGACGCTCTTCGAACTCGGCACCGAAGACGGACTCGCCCAATTCGCCCACGTCGGAGACAGTCGCGCCTATCTGTTGCGAGCCGGCGAACTGACTCAGCTCACCGAGGACCACACCGTGGTCAACATGTACCTGCGCACGGGGGCGATCAGCCCAGACGAGGTCGCCAACCATCCGCAACGAAGCCTCATCACCCGGGCTGTCGGTCTCACGCCCGATCTCGAAGTCGACACGGGAAATCTGACGCTCGAGCCCGGCGACCGACTGCTCCTGTGCTCGGACGGCGTCAACTCGATGATCGACGACAAACAAGTCGCTGAGGCACTCGCTGTCGAGACTGCCGAGGAGGCGGCTTGGCTTCTGGTCGAGAAGGCCAATCTGGCTGGCGGACACGACAACATCACCGCCCTCGTCGTCGACGTCGTCGAGTGACGGCCGGCGCATGACGCGCAATATCGAAGCGGCCCTCATCGTCGGAGCGGCAGCACTCGCCGCCTTCGGCACCACCCTCGTCAACTTCGCCCGCGAAGGCGGGGTCGACGCCCAGGTCGGTCTGACATTCTTGATCGTGACGATCGCCTTTGGCGGATTTCATGTCGCTGTCCGAAGGTTCGCCCCTGGGGCTTCCACCAACCTGATTCCACCCGCAGCCCTCGTCGCGATGTTCGGGCTCGTCGAGATCTACCGCATCAACCCCGTACGAGCAGGACTGCAGCAGTGGTGGCTGCTGATTGCAGCCGCAGGGGGCGTCATAGTCCTTGCCTGGCTGCACCGATCCGGAACAGAGATCCTTCGCCGCTATCGCAACATCACGCTGGCCGGTGCGGTGGTTCTGATGCTGACTCCCCTGCTCCCGTCCGACTGGCCGCTTCCCATCCGCGGACTGACAGTCAACGGATCACGGTTGTGGATCGAGATCGATCTCGGCATCACGGCGCTCAACTTCCAGCCAGGAGAAATCGCCAAGGTGGCCATTGTCGTGTTCCTCGCCGGATACCTGGCCGACCGGAGGGTGGCGCTCATCGAGGCCAAACGGCGATTCGGGCCGGTCGCCCTGCCCGAGCCCCGGCAGCTGTTGCCTCTGCTCGTCGTCTGGGGCGCCACGTTGGGAGTCATGGTCAGCCAGCGCGATCTTGGTGCATCTCTTCTTCTGTTCGCCGTGTTCGTGGCAATGCTGTACGCCGCCACCGGACAGTCTGGATATCTCACCGGGGGACTCTTCCTCACCGTCCTCGGCGCCGTGGGCTCATGGCGCATCTTCGATCACGTCCAGAGGCGGGTCACGGCGTGGATCGATCCGCTGAGCGATTTCGAGAACGCAGGATTCCAGGTCGCACAGGGGATGTTCGGGCTCGGAACCGGATCGCTGTCCGGGTCGGGTCCTGGTCTCGGGAGACCGGACCTGATCCCCAATGCCATCACGGATTTCATCTTCGCCGCCGTCGGCGAGGAATTCGGCTTTGCCGGGACGGTGGCGGTCCTCGCCTCCTATGCGCTGATGGTGGCCGTCGGATTCGGCATCTCGCTCCGAGCGAGGGACCGGTTCCGAAAGCTGCTGGCGGCAGGTCTCTCCCTCACCTTCGGGATCCAGACGTTTCTCATCATCGGCGGTGTCTTGCGTGTCGTGCCGCTCACCGGAATCACGCTGCCGTTCATGTCGTACGGGGGGTCCTCGCTCGTCGGCAACTTCGTCCTGCTGGCGATCCTCCTACGGATCTCCCACGAGGAGGCGGACGCGTGAACGGGCCCACTCGCCGACTCGCCCTCGTCATCTTCACCGGCTTCGCCGTGCTGCTCGCCGCCTCGTCCTGGTTCCAGGTCTTCGGCGCCGACCGGTACCGAGCCGACCCCCGCAACGTCCGCAACACGATCACGCTCACCGAGAAAGAGCGGGGACTGATCGTTGCAGGCGACGGCACCGTGCTTGCTCGATCCGATCCGGTGCCGGACACCCCACAGGCCTTCGCCCGCTCCTATCCGGAAGGAGCGCTCTACGCCCACACCGTCGGCTACACCACGTTCCTGGTGGGTGACACCGGTCTCGAGGCCGCGTATGCAGACGACCTACGCAGTCGCCAGGACCTCACGATCAGCGACCTTCTGGCGGCGCTGTTCGGTCGTGACCTGCGGCCGCAGAACATGCAGACGACCCTGCAGCCGATCGTCCAGCAGGCGGCCTTCGAAGCGCTCGGCAACCAACGGGGAGCGGTGGTCGCGCTCGATCCGAGGAGCGGAGCGGTGCTCGGTTACGTCACGACACCGTCGTTCGATCCGAATCTCCTGTTCTCAGACGACGCCGTCCGAATCCGCCAGGAACTCCTCGACGACGACGACCTGCCGATCCTCGATCGGGCGGGCCAGGCGCTGTACGCCCCCGGCTCGACCTTCAAGACGATCGTCGCCGCCACCGCGATCGAGACGGGTGCGGCCGGACCCGAAACCCCCTTCGACGACGTTCTCGTGTTCGATCTCCCCGGATCGGACGCCGATATCGCCAACGCGAACGATGGATTGTGCGGCAACGGGACCAGCGTCACGCTCCAGTTGGCATTCGTGCGAAGCTGCAACACGGTCTTCGCAGACCTGGCGATCCGGGTGGGTGCTCGTCCGATCGAGGCCATCGCCGGCCCGCTCGGATTCGACCGCCGTATCGAGTTTCCGTGGGAGCTGGCCGTCTCCCGCTTTCCGGCGGCGGAACTCGACGACGACCCTGCTGCCCTCGGTCAGAGCGGTCTCGGCGAGCGCGATGTCAGGGCAACACCGTTCGTGATGGCGATGGTGGCAGCCGCAGTGGCCAACGAGGGCGAGGTCATGCTTCCCCGGATCGTCGCCCAGCTCTTCGACGCCGACGGTTCGACGACCCGCTCTTTCGATCCGAAAGTGACCGGCCGGGCAATGTCTGTCGCCACGGCATCGGTGATCGCCCAGATGATGGAGCGGACTGTCACCGACGGAACCGGAACGCGGGCGGCGGTACCGGGTGTTCGGGTGGCAGGAAAGACCGGAACAGCTCAGGGCCCGTCAGGTCCACAGGCGTGGTTCATCGGGTTTGCCCCCGTCGACGACCCGGTCATCGCTCTGGCGGTTCTCGTCGAAGACGGGGGATCCGCCGGTGAATCTGGGACCGGCGGATCGGTCGCCGCACCCATCGCCGCCGACGTCTTTGCGGCGTGGTTGGGGGCCGGATGAGCCCAGGAAGCGATGAGAACCGCCCAAACCCACAGGACCCGTAGACTTCCCCACGGTTTTCCATGGAACTACCTCACGACCTCACCGACCGATACCAACTCGTCGCGCACCTTGCCCGGGGCGGGATGGCCGACGTGTATCACGGACACGACCGCCTCCTCAACCGCAAGGTGGCGGTCAAAGTGTTGCACTCGCAGTTCTCCAACGACGAAGCCTTCGTCAAGCGGTTCCGCAAGGAAGCCCAGGCAGCTGCCAATCTGACCCACCCCAACATCGTCGGCATCTACGACTGGGGTCAGCTCGGCAACGTGTACTTCATCGTCATGGAGTTGGTGGAAGGTCGCTCCCTGCGGGAGGTGCTCCGGTCCGAGGGGACGCTTCTGCCCCGACGGGCAGTGGAGATCGCCGCCGACGTGGCAGCCGCCCTCTCGGTTGCACATCGGGCGGGACTGGTTCACCGCGACATCAAGCCGGGCAACATCCTCCTCTCGCCGGACGGCACGGTGAAAGTCACCGACTTCGGTATCGCCCGAGCGTGGGACGACAGCCAGGAGCTCACCAAGACGGGTGCCGTGATGGGAACGGCGACGTATTTCTCACCTGAGCAGGCGCAGGGGTCGACCGCTGACGAACGCAGCGACGTCTATTCGGTCGGAGTGGTCCTGTACGAGATGCTCGCCGGCGCCCCCCCGTTCCGAGGCGACAATCCGATGGCCGTCGCCTATCAGCACGTGTCGCGGACTGCGGCTGCACCGTCGACACTCAATCCCGACGTCCCGGAGTCGCTGGACGGAATCGTCATGACGGCGATGGCAAAAGACCCCGAAAGCCGGTATCAGACGGCCGAGGAGATGCGGCAGGACCTATGGGCGGCGCTGCAGGGGAAAACGCCATCCGCATCCACGCCGGTTCCGGCGACAGTTGCAGCCATGACCGGAGCGAGCGACGACGAAGCCGCCACCCGGATGATGACCCGGGCCGTACCTCCGGCCACCGCCCCGCCCGACCAAGGCTACCGCGTGCTCGAAGAGCCACCCTCGTCCAACCTGGCATTCGTCGTGGGAACCTTCGCCCTGCTCATCACCCTCGGCGTTCTGGTGTTTCTCGTCTTCGACCTGCTCAGCGGCACCGACACCACCGTCGAAGAGACCGTCGAGGTCCCCCGAGTGGTGGGGCTGTCCGCCGCAGACGCCATCCGGAAGTTGGGTCAGGTCGATTTGATCGGCATTCCTGAAGAGGTCAACGACGACAGCGTCGAACCGGGGATTGTCGTCCGCAGTGATCCCGAAGAAGGCGAGCGGGTCGAACCCAATTCCGAGGTGACGATCTTCGTGTCAGCGGGCGCGGCACCGATCGACGTGCCGTTCCTGGAAGGACTCGAGCGCGCTGCGGCCGAGCAGGAGATT
>JBBDWN010000048.1:0-1155 GCA_040902855.1 Acidimicrobiia bacterium
GTCGAAGCCCCCGACCGATCGCCGGGCGTGCCCGGAAGGACCTCGTTCCTCACGTCGAGGATCGGCGCGACCAGCGAGGTCATCGTCAGGCGCAGGATCGTCTCGGGTGTCAGGTCGGTCCACGCCCACCCGGCGGCTTCGGCGAGCATCCGGGGCATCTCTTCGACAGGGCGGAATCGTGCCGTCGCGGCGGCGGCGAGGAGCACGAGGCCGCCGTTGCGCTGACGGTCGAGGTCGCCGCGGGCGAGCGTCTTGCGTGTGCGGGCGAAGGCCAGTGCCTGCGGTCCGTTCATGTACTGCTCGCCGGGAGAGAAGTCTGCTCCCGATGCCGAGTCTCGCATCCCCGAATCGAGGTGGATCTGGATCCCGCCGAGTACGTTGCCGAGCGCCTCTTGGAAACCTTCGAACCCGGTGAGCAGCATGCCGTCGAGTTTGTACCCGGCGAGTTCTTCGAGCGTCGCGATGAGGAGGTCCGGCCCGCCGTTGGCGAGGGCCGAATTGATCTTGTTCGGCGAGCGGCCGGGGATCCGAACCCAGGAGTCGCGCGGGATGCCCACGATGTCGAAGGTGGCTGCCACCCCGTCGAATCCGACGAGATGCAACGAGTCTGCCCTGGCTCGGATGGCGTCCTCGCCTTTACGGGCGTCAGACCCCACCACTGCGATGACGGCGGACTCGTATCCGAGATCGCGGTGGCCGAGTGAGGGAAGGTCCACTGCCACGATCCGCCAGCCATCGCCTCGGTGGACTGCTGCGAGGAGATCGGCTCCGGCAGTGACCAGTGCGATACGTGTTCCGTCGAGTTCGGCGGTTCCGCCGGAAGCGGTCCGCCCTGCCATCCCGTCGGCGATGCCCCGCTCCGGCAGGTATTGGGTCTCCACGGTGGAGTCGCCGACCCCGGCGGCGTGGTCGTAGATCGAGATGACGAGTTCGGCGAGGTCGTCCGGTACCCCGGTCACCGAGATCGGGGGCGGAGGAGGCAGCGTGGACGTGGTGCTGGAGGTCGACGTCGACGTTGACATCGACGTGGTCGGTGCCGGCACCGCGGGGGCAGCCTCCGGCTTCGGCGTGCAGGCAGCCGCCAGGAGTACCAAAGTGACGAAAGCGGCGACCGATCGAATGGCTGTCACGGTCGTGCGACCCTACCGGGCGAGG
>JBBDWN010000048.1:1255-5857 GCA_040902855.1 Acidimicrobiia bacterium
GTTCGTGTGGAGGCGTCGCGGACGTTTCTGTTCGCACGAGGACGGGCGCACGTTTTCGAGGCTCGGAGACGGCTCAGTCCGCGACCCGCTTCTCGAATATCGAAATGAACTGTGGCGATCGGATCAGATTGAACTCGGAGTGGGTCTCGATCAGGCCGATTCCAGCCGTCAGACGGCGGAGCTTCTTCGGCCACAGCTTGTGCCAGTGCACCTCGCGAGCCTTCCAAGGTCTGCCGTGCAGGATGATCGAGGTCGGGATCGCATACATGCCGCGAATCGGCTCGGCTGGATAAATGAGGAGCGCTCTTCCTCCGGGGCGCAGCACCCGGGCCACTTCTGCGAGCGCATCGCCCAGCGGTGGGATGTGCTCGATGGCGTGGACGGAGAGAATGAAGTCGAAGGTGTCATCGTCGAACTCGAGGCGCTCGGCGTGCATCGTGCGGACCCGGTCGGTCTCGGCCAGTTCCGACGCATTCGGATTGCTGTCGATGCCGACGATATCGATCCCACGCTCGGCGAGGCGACTGGTGAGGTGGCCCCGTCCACAACCGACTTCGAGGACCTTGTGCGGCGGGGAGATGGGGAGGAGCTCATCGATCCTGCGGAGATGAGTCGGATCCCATCGGTTGGCGAGGGCGTAGCGGTACGAGTCGTAGATGATCGGCGATCTAGTGGCCATGTGGTCGGTGCTCCTGGAGGTAGGTGTTGACGGGAGGAGCGTGCGCGTTGCTGCCCAGCCAGACACGAATCGATGATGATGCCACGTCGCGGACGTTCCAAAGTGCAGCCGCAACAGAAGTGGCGCCCGCCCGGGACGACGCTTGTCGTGAGCTCAGCTCCGTCGTGGAAGCACCGGTCACCGTCTGAGTTCGATGAGGAGATTCCGCATGAAGTCACCCGGCGGGTGCTGCGGGCTCTCGATCGTTCGATGGCAGCCGGAGCCGTCCAACTCGAGGTCGACCAGGACGGGGGCGAGGCGCAGGGAATGAGCGGCGTCGTGTCGCGTGGAAACGACCCACAGGGGCCGATCGAACCCACCGTCGGGGTCGTGCCGCAGATCGGGAAGGAAGCGCTCAGGTCAGATTCGGATGCGTCTGCCCAGCGCAGTATTCGCAGAGGCGTCGAGTCCTCAATCGAGAGATTGTCGGGAGACGACCTCGATCTCTCTTCCCGAGCCGGTTTGGAGCGCGGCGAGGTGCCCGCCATATACTGCGCCGCCCCCTTCTAGTCGTTTCGGGAGAGAACACGCGATGACAAATACAGTCCTGTCGGTCGCGCTCGTCGCCGGAGTGGCAGCACTGGGACTCGCCGTGTTCTACACGCGGGCAGTGCTGGCCACATCCCAGGGCAACGAGCGCATGGTGGAGATTGCCGCCGCCATTCGAGAAGGCGCGATGGCCTTCATCCGCCGTGAATACACCTGGGTGGCGGCCTTTGTCGCCGGGATGGCCGTCCTCATCTATATCTTCCTCGAGTGGGGTCGCCCGTGGGGCGCGATCGCCTATGTGGCCGGTGCAGTGCTCTCCGCCGGGGCAGGGTTTGTCGGTATGCGCATCGCCACCGCCGCCAACTCTCGGACCACCGAGGCCGCCCGCACAGGGGGCATCCCCGCCGCGCTGCCGATCGCCTTCCGGGGTGGTGCGGTCATGGGGTTCACCGTTGCCGGCTTCGGACTGCTGGGTGTCGTCGGCGCCTACATCCTCTTCCGCAACGTCCTCGAACTCGACGCCTGGGCAGACATCGTGACCGCGGTCGGACTCGGCGGATCGTCCATCGCTCTGTTCGCCCGTGTGGGTGGCGGCATCTACACCAAAGCCGCCGACGTCGGGGCGGACCTGGTCGGCAAGGTGGAGGCCGGGATACCGGAAGACGACCCCCGCAACCCGGCGGTCATCGCCGACAACGTCGGTGACAACGTCGGTGACGTCGCTGGCATGGGTGCCGACCTCTTCGAGTCCTACGTCGGCTCGCTCGTCGCACCGATCGCCTTCGCCGCCATCGTGTTCAGCGGAAACCCGGCGCTGCAGGTGGCGGCGATCATGTTCCCGCTGGCCGTCGGAACCGTCGGCATGTTTGCCTCGATCATCGGATCCTTCCTCGTGCGGACCAAGGACGAGAGCCATCTGGCCGCCGCCCTGCACCGAGGCACCAACTTCGCTCTCATCGCCACCGCTCTCGCCACACTCGGACTCGTGTACTGGGTGTTCAGCGACGCCGGTCTCGCCAACCCGGTCGGGCTCTGGTTCTCGGTCGTCGGCGGTCTGGTTGTCGGGTGGTTCGTCGGCAAGATCTCCGAGTGGTTCACTTCGGACGAGTACAAGACCGTCAAGGAGATCGCCCGCCAGAGCCAGACCGGCCCTGCCACGGTCATCATCTCCGGCATCGCCGAAGGCATGCGTTCGGCGGCCTTCTCCGTGGGCGTGGTCGTGGTGGGTATCGCCGTTGCGTTCTTCTCGGGTGAGTGGGCGTTCGGGGACATCGCCGGGGGCGGCATCTACGGGGTCGCCGTGGCCGCCATCGGTGTGCTCGCCACGCTCGGAATCACGATCTCGGTCGATGCATACGGTCCGATCGCCGACAACGCCGGCGGAATCGCCGAGATGGCGCACCTCCCGAAGGAAGTGCGAGAGGCCACCGATGCCCTCGATTCGCTCGGGAACACGACGGCCGCTGTCGCCAAGGGCTTCGCGATTGCTTCGGCCGCCGTCACCGCCCTCGCACTGTTCGCAACCTTCACCAAGGCGGTCCAACTCGAAGTGATCAACCTCGTGAAGGTGGAAACGGTGATCGGGCTCTTCCTCGGTGGGGCGTTCCCGTTCCTGTTCGCGGCCATGACCATGAACGCCGTGGGGCGGTCCGCTGGGAAGATGATCGACGAAGTGCGACGTCAGTTCCGTGAGATCCCCGGTCTGAAGGCCGGTGACCCGAACGCCAAGGCTGACTACGCCACATGCGTCGACATCGCCACCGCCGCCGCCCTGCGGGAGATGGTGATCCCCGGTGCATTGGCCGTGATTCTGCCGCTGGTCATCGGCTTCTACGACGTCGAGATGCTCGGTGGGTTCCTGGCCGGCGCACTCGTCACCGGGTTCCTGCTGGCGATCTTCATGGCGAACTCCGGTGGAGCCTGGGACAACGCCAAGAAGTTCATCGAGGCCGGCGCCTACGGAGGCAAAGGCTCGGACGAGCACAAGGCGGCCGTCATCGGCGACACCGTCGGCGACCCGTTCAAGGACACGTCCGGCCCGGCGATGAACATCGTCATCAAGGTGATGACCATCGTCTCCCTGATCTTTGCCAGCGCCTTCATCGGCTGAGCGAACACCGAATCGACGGCCCCCGGCGATTGCCGGGGGCCGTTGTCGTTGCGCTACCTTCGAATCCGCCAATGACTGTCCGCATCACCTTCGTCCGCCACGCCCGATCTGAGGCCAACGAGTCCGAGATCTGGCAGGGCCAGGGCGATGCACCGCTCTCGGAGACGGGGCGTCGGCAGGCTGCCGCTCTCGGGGAACGACTCGCGTCTCGCTCCTTCGATCTCGTCGTGTCCTCGGATCTGACGCGTGCCCACGACACGGCATTGGCCACCGGCCATCACGTGGAGACTGACCCGGCATGGAGGGAGATGCATCTCGGGGATTGGGAAGGCCGGACGTTCCAGGAGGTGGCCGAAGAACATCCCGATCTGCTGGCGGCAATCCGGGCGGGGGAGGCGGTCAAGTTCGGCAAGATCGGGGAGTCGGTCCAACAATTCGAAGAGCGGGCGTTCGGCGCGCTCGACGCCCTCGTGCGTCGCGTCGGGTCTGGTTCGGTGGCAGTCGTCACCCATGGGGGTCTCATCGATGCCATCGTCGGACGACTCATCGGCCGGGCGGAACGTCGCACCTATCCGATCGTGGCCAACACCGCCCTCACCGATATCCGCTTCGAGGCGTTGGGTGATTCCGATCCGGTGTATCGGCTGCAGTCGTTCAACGATGCCACCCATCTCGGGTGGGAGGAAGGGTTCCTGGGTCGGATGAGGCAGGAGGGCCGGCCGGTGATCGGCTTCCTTCGCCACGGCGTGACCCGGGCGAATCGGGAACGTCGGATCCAGGGTCAAACCTGCTGGGGACTCGACGAAAAAGGATTCGATCAAGCCGCGCGGTTCGCGCAGAGCTACGGGCGGGTCGACCGGATCTGGTCGTCGCCGATCCAGCGGGCCATGGAAACGGCTTCGGCGCTTGCCCCGCCGGAAGCCACCCCCGATGACGATCTGAAGGAGATGGGATTCGGGACCTGGGAGGGGGTCAGCTACGCCGAACTGATCGACGGCGGCGACGAGATCGCCAGGCGTGTCTTCATCGACGGCGAGGATCTTCCCCGAGGTGGCGCCGAACAGTTTTCGGACGTGGCCAAACGGATGCGGTCGTTTCTCGACCGGGTGGACCTGGATCGGGGCGAGCGGGTGATCGCCGTGTCGCATGGAGCAGCAATCAAGTCACTGATCGCCGACATGCACGGCCGGGGGACCGACATCAACCGCGACCTGGCCGTCAGCCACAACACGGGCGTCAGCCACATCGTCCTGACCGAGCAGGGTCCATGGCTGGCCGACTGGTC
>JBBDWN010000049.1:0-3310 GCA_040902855.1 Acidimicrobiia bacterium
GCGGTGAAGTGGAACCAGCCGTTCTACGGCTTCGAGGGAGAAGGCTGGTTCCTCGGATTCCGGTGTTTTACCAAGTACGTCCAGATCTCATTTTTCCGTGGGACCTCGCTCGACCCGATGCCGCCCAAGGGGTCGAAGCATCCCGAAGTACGGTATTTCGACATCTATGAGGACGCCTCCCTGGACGAGAACCTGCTCCGCTCGTGGATCGAACAGGCGAGTGGGCTACCGCCCGAGAAGTTCTGAGGCTGCTTTCTTTCGGATGGTGGCTCGGCGCCCGGACGGCTTACGACTGTGAGAATCGGTAGGTTGGTCGATGTGACTCAGCCAATCTCCGTACGGCTCGATCGAGACGCAATCCAGGCTCTCTCGTTGCTCGAAGCGACCGGGATGACCCAGTCCAAAGCGATCGGCTCCGCGCTGGTGTCGGCGGCGAAGCGACTACGGGATAACGCGGCACTCGCCGACGAGGTGGCCGTCCTCGAAGCCGACGATGAGGATCGGGCCGAGATGCAGGCCGTGGCCGAGATGATGGGGCGCCTCGGCTGACAAGGACTGCGGCGGAGGGGGAGGGATTCGAACCCTCGAAGAGCGTGAGCCCTTACGGCATTTCGAGTGCCGCGCACTAGACCGGACTATGCGACCCCTCCAGGGTCGGGCAGCGTACCGCCCCACACCCGGGCCGGCACACCCGGGATCACGACCTTCTCAGTCGTGATGGCGGAGGGGGAGGGATTTGAACCCTCGAAGAGCGTGAACCCTTACAGCATTTCCAATGCTGCGCACTAGACCAGACTATGCGACCCCTCCGGGGAGCGGTCAGGATACCGACGTGCCGAGACCCGGACGCAAATCAGGAGTGACATGACAGACCGATGGAACGACGCGATGGATCGTGCCCTCGCCCAGGCCGCCCGGGCCCCAGGACACGGAGACGTCCCCGTCGGTGCCGTTCTCCTCGACCCGGACGGGACGATCGTCGCCGAAGACCACAACCGGCGGGAACAATCCGCCGACCCAACCGCCCACGCCGAGATCCTCGTCCTGCGAGCGGCGGCCACTGAAAGCTGGCGGCTGGACCACCACACGCTCGTCGTCACCCTCGAACCCTGCGCCATGTGCGCCGGTGCGGCGGTGCTCGCCCGTCTCGAGCGAATCGTGTACGGGGCGGCGGATCTCAAAGCCGGCGCCTGTTGGAGCCTGTACAACATCCCCCAGGACGAGCGCCTCAACCACACAATGGAGTTGGTTGCGGGTGTCCGCCAGGAAGAGTGTTCGACGATCCTCGACGACTTCTTCGCCGCCCGTCGTCTTGAGAACGGGACGTCCACCTCGTAGCGTCGCGTACCCGCCCTTGGAGGGTGGGCGTTCGTCGGGTGCGGGTCCCGCACAGCGAGACACGGTGAATCTGGTCAGGTCCGGAAGGAAGCAGCCATAAGCCGGCGGATCGGGTGTTGCGGGAGCGCCTGGCCCACAGACGGCGCCCACCCTCGAAGGGCGCCCCGGGAAACCCATGGTTCAGGAAGCCCTTCAGCGGAGGAAGTCGGCGGCGGTCTGGGCGGCGGAGGAGTCGTCGCCGCCGAGGCCGCGTGCGGCAAGTTCGATCGTCTGCAACGCCGACATCCCCTGGTTCGACCCCCACGCCACGAGTGCGGCCACAGCCGCATCCGAGTCGTCACCCCAGTCGGTTCCCACCACCGTCCCGTCGCCGCCGAGGGCGATCAGGGAACCACTGAGCACCCGGCCGTCCGGGGTGACGTCGATCAGAGGGAACACGACGGCTACCACACGGTCTGCCGAGGCGAGAAACGTCCCGATGCCCCCGGACGACAGTGGATCTCGGACGAACTCAAACGGTTCAGGCACGGGCGCCGACGGGTACAGCGACACGATCTCGGCGGTGGCGTCCGGTGCGAGAACATCGAGACGAGCCTCGTCACCCCCACCCGCAAGGCGATCCCGACCCGCCACCTCCAGGCCGTCGGCGTCAACAGCCACGAGGAATGTGGAGGCGGCGATCGCCGCTTCGGCGGCCCCGCTCCCGCCGCCACACGCCGCCACCGCCACGGCCAAGACCACAAGACGTTTCACGTCTTCTCCAACACGACGCCGTGGACGAAACCGAGAGGACCCATCCTCCACGAAGCGATCACCGTCATCCCCGGCGCCACGTAGAGAAGTTCGGGAGGACCCAACTTGTCGAGCGAACGATGGAGGTACCAATAGTCGGCAGGTGCTCGGGCGATGAGCCCTGCCAGCGGGAGGAACACCGCCGAACCGAGCCTGTGGAACGCGGCCGCCAGTTTGTTCCGGGGTCGACCCAGGTCGACGATGACCGCTCGTCCTCCGGAACGGAGAACCCGTGTGATCTCGGCGAGGGTGTCGCGCACCGAGGTGAGGTTGCGGAAGACGTATGCACTGAACACCCCATCCAGACTGCCGTCGGCGAACGGGAGAGCCTCGCCGACTGCGACGACCCGATCCGGAATGGGCCCGAGGGCGAGCATTTCGTGGACCGGGTCGAGGGCGATCACCCGCCGGTCGCCGAAGATCGGTGCGGCCGCGCCGGTCCCGCTTCCCAGATCGAGCACGGTCCCTGCCGGGAGATGGCGTGCCGCCCTTCTCCTCCAGTTCTGGTCCTGTCCGAACGACAGGATCCGGTTGATGAGGTCGTAGCGACGGGCAATACGGGCAAAGATCGGATCGGATTCGGCGCTCACGGAGCTTCGATGACGTCGAAGCCCGTATACGGGCGCAGCACGGCGGGGATCA
Source organism: Acidimicrobiia bacterium (assembly GCA_040902855.1). Lineage (GTDB taxonomy): Bacteria > Actinomycetota > Acidimicrobiia > Spongiisociales > ZC4RG35 > DATHWB01. Next base: position 2,773 of record JBBDWN010000049.1, read on the forward strand.
TGATGGAGCCGTCGGCCTGCTGGTGGTTCTCGATGATCGCCAGAATCGACCGTCCGACCGCCACCGCGGTGCCATTCAGGGTGTGGACCAACTCGTTGCTCTTCTCTCCCCTATACCGGATCAGGAGACGACGAGACTGGAAGTCGGTGGTGTTCGAACACGACGTGATCTCGCGATAGGTCTCTTGGCTCGGAAACCACGCCTCGATGTCGTACTTCTTGGAAGCCGACGAACCCAGGTCTCCGGCGGCGACGTTGACGATCCGGTAGGGGACGTCATAGGCGGAGACGATCTCCTCTTCGATGGCCAGCAGGCGCTCGTGCTCCTCCGGAGAGGACTCGGGGAGGACGAAGGCGAACATCTCGACCTTGTCGAACTGGTGGACGCGGAAGATGCCGGCGGTGTCCTTGCCGTAGGTTCCCGCCTCCCGACGGAAGCAACTCGAAAAGCCGGCGTAGCGAATAGGGAGTGCTTCCTGATCGAGGATCTCGTCGGCGTGATAGGCCGCCATCGGCACCTCCGAGGTTCCCACCAGGAA
>JBBDWN010000049.1:3410-5682 GCA_040902855.1 Acidimicrobiia bacterium
ACGTTGTCCGCATCGGTGAAGCCGTCCGCAGCAGAAGGGTCGACCAAATTGGGGATCGTCACCCACCGAGCCTCGAAGGCCGTCTGGGCTTCGTCCGCCCGGACGGACAGTTCCTTGAAGCGCTCCGAGACCCTGCTCATCTGGGCGATGGCCTCGGCCTTCTCGTCGCCGGAGAGCTGGGCGATGCGTTTGCCCGCCTCGCGCTGTTCGGCACGCAATGTCTCGGACTCGTGCCGCACCCGCCGGACCTCTTCGTCGAGACGAACCAACTCCGCCACGTCCAGTTCGATCCCGCGCCGGGCAAGGGACCGTTCGAGCCTCTCAGGGTCGGTGCGCAGGACGGTGATATCGATCATTACGAGGCGGATGGTACCGAGCCGACGACGCCAGCCGTCAGCCGCCTTCGGTGGTCGTCGTGGTCACCGTGCCCTCGTTGACGCGGAACGACAGGGTGCGGCTGTTGTCGGCCGTCTCGCTCTCGCCCGGAGCAAGGGCCAGCCTCACGATGAGCGAGTAGGAACGTCCCGGAGTGACGGTGAGAGGCTCGAAGGTGACGGTCGTCTTCGCCTTCGCCTCGAGCGACGGCACGTCGAGACTCGCCGACTGCGCCGACCCGTCACCCCCGACGACCTCCACGGTCAAAAACGTCGCCTCGGAGGTGGCGTTGCCCGCATTCGTCACAACGACCCGCACTACGAGCTCCTCTGCAGCGTCCACGACGAGCGTCCCACCCGTGTCGAGAACCCACTCCGGCACCGTGGTCACTTGCTCCACCGCCAAGGCGGCGTCCAGCGCGAGCGGCGAGCCGTTGACGCGGGCCTGGCCGAGGAGAGTCTGCACCGCGGGGGCGATCGGGTAGCCCTCGGGGAGGAACCGCACGTCCGGCATCGGCGACACCGGCTGGGTGACATCGGCGGCGGCAAGGGCTTCCACGACCTCGGCGTAGAGACGGTCGCCGGCCCGGAGTTCGAGGAGATCGTCAACCAACAGATCGCTGAGTCCGAGAGACTCGTCCCCGTCCGCTGCGGCGAGGAGATGCTCGGTGAACCCGCTCGTCCCCCTCTCCCACGATTCGAGGGTGAGATCCAGGAGGGCAAGGACGGCCACGAACTCGGGCGGCGGATCCTCCAGTTCGGCGATGTAGGTCCGGACCTCGGCGAGACGAACCCCCGCCTCGTCGGTCACGGTCTGCAGTTCGACCCGATCGACCGATCCCATCCTCGAGACCAGGTCACGGAACACTTCCGCCCGGCGCGACACTCGCAACACCTGCGAGCGCACGTCTTCGGCGAGCAGGGGTGATGACGGCGTGGCGGCCTGGCTGAGACCGATCGCCACCAGGAGCAGAGTCACGAGGCCCAACGGAAGAAGCCAACGACGACGCTGTCTGGGGCGACCGAACGCATCGTTGATCAACTGGGCGACGAGAATTTCGACGACGGTGAAACGGGCATCTGACCATCGTATGCACTGTCAGAGGATGCGACGATTGCGGGGCGCGGTCGAGACGGTTCGGCAGCGCCCCGTGGAGTGGTGGGGAATCAGGGTGTGATTCCCGGTGGCGGCTGGTTGCCGGCGGTGATGCCGGTGGCCGCCGGGTCAGTATCCCATGTTGGGTTGAGGGCTGCCATTGATCCTTCGGATAGGTAGCGGCGGCCGATGACGGTCCAGTCGTCGTGGAGGTCTGAGAGGATCGCTCCGACGAGCCGGTAGACGGCGGGTTCGTTGGGGAAGATCCCGACGACGTTGGTACGTCGTTTGATCTCTTTGTTGACCCGCTCGAGGGGGTTGGTTGACCAGATCTTGGACCAGTGCGGCTTGGGAAAGGCGGTGAAGGCGAGGACGTCGGTCTTGGCTCGGTCCATCAGAGCGGCCGCTTTCGGATGGGCGGAGGCGAGACTGTCACGGACGACGTCCCATTGGCGTTCGATGTCTTCTGTGCTGGCTTGGACGAAGATCGTCCGGAACGCAGCCGCGACGATGTCCTTACGGTCTTTGGGGACTGTTGAGCCCAGGTTGCGGGCGAAATGGACTTTGCAGCGTTGATGTGATGCTCCTTGGAACACTCGGCTGATGGCGTTGACCAGTCCGGCGTGTTCATCGGAGATGACGAGGCGTACCCCGCTGAGACCACGGGAACGGAGATGACGGAAGAACTCGGTCCAGAACGCCTCGGTTTCGGAATCCCCGACCGCACAGCCCAACACTTCTCGGGATCCGTCAGCGGCGACCCCGGTGGCGATCACGACCGCTTTGGAGACCACCTGATGGT
>JBBDWN010000050.1:0-5677 GCA_040902855.1 Acidimicrobiia bacterium
CCGCCTGACGCTGAACTCGTGCGCGAAAACCACCGTATAGGTGGTGCTGAACCCTGGGTACGCGTCTCGTTCTCACGCCACCGAGGCCACCCACGCCTCCACGGACGTCCGCATCGTCTCGAGGGGGATGGTGCCGTGTCCGAGGACCGCCTCGTGGAAGTCGGCAATGTCGAAGGCTGCACCGAGCGCCTCCTCCGCCCGTGCCCGGGCGTCGGCGATCTCCAGACGGCCGATCATGTAGGACAACGCCTGACCGGGACTGCCGATGTACCGATCGATCTCGGCTTCGATCTCACCTCGCGGCAGCGGGCTGTTGTCCATCATGTATTCGATCGCCCGGTCCCGCGACCAGCCGTGCAGATGCATCCCGGTGTCGACCACCAGCCGACAGGCCCGCAGCGAGTCGCCTGCCAGCATCCCCAGCCGTTCGATGTCGTTGCGGAACAGCCCCATCTCGTCGGACAGCCGCTCGGAGTAGAGCGCCCAGCCTTCGTTGAAGGCGGCGATGTAGAGCTTGCGGTGGACGAGGTGGAGATCCTCGTTCTCGATCGACCGGGCGATGTCGAAGTGATGCCCGGGGATGCCCTCGTGGAACGTGGTCGACGCGAGTTGCGGCCCCCACAGCGAAGGATCGGAAACGTTGAAGTAGAAGGCGGCGGGCTTGCCGGTCTCCGGGTTCGGACTCGAGTAGAACGCCATGGCTCCCGCCGTCGTCGGCCGCACTTCGCAGTCGCTCTCCGGGGTGCGTCGGAACCAGTTGGGTGCCTCGGCCTGGGCCCGATGGAACATCTCGGTGGCGTCGGATATGAGCTGGTCCACGTCGTGATAATGCAGCGAATCGTCGTTGCGCAGCCGCGAGTAGATCTCCGCCAGATCGGTGGTTCCGAACGCCGCACCGCCACTCTGGCGGTACTCGTCGTCGAGCCTGGCCACCTGTTCGAGACCCCGTTCGTGGATGGATTCGGGGCTGAGGTCGGTGGTGGTGAACCCGGCGACGAGGCGCCGGTAGAGATCCTCGCCCCCGTCGAGATGACACAACCCTGGCTCCTCAGCCGATGGTGCGACCGGCAACGAGATCGTCTCGAGGGCGTCCCGGTAGCGACGAAGCGCAGGCTGGATGTGGTCGTCGATGATGGCCGTGATGGAGTCGTGCCAGTCAGGATGCCCACCCTCGGACGGAGCAGGCTGGCCACCGAAGGGATGGTGGCGGGCGTCGGTGGAGAGCACCCGATCGAGGGTGTCGATCATCATCTGGACGTGCAGTTCGTTGGGGACCCAGCCGACGTCTCTCCCCCGTTCCAGACCGCCGATCAGTTGACCGATCATCACCGGCAGTCCACGGAGCTTGTCGAGGTATCGCTGTCCGTGGTCCTCGGTGGTGAGGGTGTATCGATTCAGAAAGGCCGCAAGCAACGAGTACACACCCACCACCGGATTGTGTGCGGCAAGCAACGCCTCGATCTCGGTGGAAGCGGCTGCGACGCGACCGTGCCAGAGAACGGTGGAGAGCGTGATGGCCTCTGGTCCGTCGGCGCCCTGTCGAGCGGCGTCGGCCCGTTGGACGATTTCGAGCAGGGCGGTGCGGTACGCGGCGAGACCCTCTTCACTTAGGTCGGACCAGCGTTCCAGATACTCGAGTTCACCCTCCCACAGGGCGTGCAGGTGGTCGTTCTCTCGATAGAGATTCCAGTACTCGTCGGCGATGGCGCGGGCGTCTGACATTCGGCGAATGTACCCGACCTGCGGGCCGCTTGGCTCAATCGAGAGTCACATATCCAACGGCAGATACTGATGGACCAGCCCGTCCGAGCCCACGTCGACCGTGCGGATGCCTGACGGGTCTTCGCCCAGCGGGTAGCCGACCGGACCCGATATCACCTGCGTGAAGCCGTCTCCCGACACGGTGTGGTTCCGGTGCCAATGGCCGGCGAACCCAATCCGCACACCAGCCAGACGCCCGAGTTCGAGAATGTGGGACCTCCGCTCGATCGGCAGGTTCCAATAGGTATCCGGTTCGTCTGGTGCCTGCATGAACAGCGGATGGTGACCGACGAGGACGACGTGGTCGACCGATCGGCCGTGGGCCGCAGCCATCTCACCTTCGAGGAATTCCCGCTGGCGCACCCACTCGTCGTCGACGAGTTCTGGGTGGTCGATGACGGTCGTGTTCATGACCACGAACAGGGTCCGGTCATGGGTGAACGAGTAGAAGTCCGGACCGAATCTGTCCCGATAACGGGCGATCAACTCGGGGGTGGGGATCACCGCGTCGGGGGCGATGTCGTGGTTGCCGGCAACAAGCCTGACCGAGATCTCGGGGTCGACTCCGGCGGTGATCGAGAGAAACTCCTCGGTCTGGTCGTCGCTGTTCGGGTCGTCGACGAGGTCGCCGCCGATGAGCACGAAGGCCGGGCGAATGGCATTGATCATCTCCACCGCACGCCGATAACGGGCCGCATCCCATTCGAAGCCTTCGACCGCCGGCACCTGGCGGACGGTCATTCCCATGTCGGCGTAGGCATCGATTCTGTCCTGGTCGAAGCCTGAGAACGTGGCGTAGCAACCGAGTTGCGTGTCGGCCAGGAAGACGAATCGGAACCGTGGATCCACCATGCGCTCTGGAAACTACCGACGTCCCCTGCCGGTCGCGTGACAGCTCGTGCAACAATCGGAGCCATGAGCAAGATCGCGATCCTGGCAGTCGACGACGATCCGCAGGTTCTGGCTGCGGTCGCTCGGGACCTCCGCCAGCGGTACGGCAAAGACCACCGGATCCTGCGCACGTCTTCGGGAGCCGAGGCGCTGGCAACCCTCACCGACCTCAAGGCGCGTGGCGACACCGTTGCGGTGCTCGTCGCAGACCAGCGGATGCCGGCGATGACCGGGACCGAGTTCCTCGCCGAGGCCCAGCACATCTTTCCTGACGCCAAGACCGTCCTCCTGACGGCATATGCCGACACTTCCGCCGCCATCGACGCCATCAACGAAGTGCACCTCGACCATTACCTCCTCAAGCCGTGGGATCCGCCCGAAGAGCACCTCTATCCCATCCTCGACGAGTTGATCGACGACTGGACTGCCTCCCATCCCGCCCCCTACGACGGCGTCCGGGTATACGCCACCCGCTGGTCGGCGACGGCCCACGTCGTGAAGGACTTTCTCGCCCGCAACCGTGTCCCGTACCGGTTCTTCGACGTCGAACAGGACACGGAGGCCCGTGAAATGGTGGAGGCCGGCGACGGTGCGATGCCGCTTGTCGTGCTGGCAGACGGGACGCGCCTGTCCGAGCCCGACATCCAGACGCTCGCCGCGGCGGTCGGTCTGCAGACCGAGGCGAAGAGCCCGTTCTACGACGTGGTGATCGTGGGTGCGGGGCCGTCGGGCCTCGGGGCTGCGGTGTATTCCGCCTCGGAGGGGCTGCGCACGGCTCTGATCGAACGCGCCGCCACCGGCGGCCAGGCCGGCACCAGTTCACGTATCGAGAATTATCTGGGGTTCCCGGCGGGGATCAGCGGAGGCGACCTCGCCACGCGAGCAACCACCCAGGCGCTGAAGTTCGGGGCCGAAGTCCTCACCGGACCCGAGGTTGTCGGAGTCGAGGTCGTCGATCCGGTGAAGACCGTGGTCCTGTCCGACGGCCAGCGTGTGAGCTGTCACGCTCTCATCGTCGCTTCGGGGATGACCATCCGCCGGCTCGGGGTCGAGGCGGTCGAAGCGCTCGTGGGTTCGGGCGTCTTTTACGGCGCCGCCCCGTCTGAGGCAGCCTCGTACGTCGGCGAGCACGTGTTCGTCGTGGGCGGCGCCAACTCGGCCGGGCAGGCGGCGATGATGCTGTCGAAGTACGCCGGTCAGGTGACGATCATCGTGCGCGGACCGACGATCGAAGCAGGGATGTCGAGCTACCTGATCGACCAGGTGCGGGCGACCCCCAACATCGACATCCGCCTCTCTGCCGAGATCATCGACGCGGGGGGCACCGGCCGTCTCGAGTGGGTCACCGTCAAAGACCGCGAGACGGGCGAGTCCGAGAGGACCGAGACGAACGGGCTCTTCCTGTTCATCGGCGCCGTGCCCCATTCGGACTTCCTGGAGGGCGTGGCCATGCGCAACCCGCGCGGTTTCGTGCTGACCGGACCGGACCTGAGAGTCGACGGAGCCTGGCCCGCCGACTGGCCCTTGGAAAGGGATCCGCTGCCGATGGAGACGAGCGTGCCAGGGATCTTCGCCGCCGGTGACGTGCGCGAGGGTGTCGTGCGGCGGGTGGCCTCCGCCGTCGGGCAGGGCGCCATCGCCGTCAGCCTCGTGCACCAATACCTCGAGACCGTGTGACCGAAGTCTCCGTCCTCCGTGCGGTGCCGCTCTTCACCGAGTTGAGCAACGACGATCTCGAACGGCTCGCACAGAGAACCACGGCAGTCGTCCTCGATTCCGGCGAGGAGCTGTTTGCCGAGGGCGACCAGGGCGACACCGCCTTCGTCATCGTCAGGGGCGCACTCGAGATCACGAAACGCAGCGGCGACCGTGACGTTCATCTGGCTACCCGTAGGCCCGGTGAGGTGATCGGGGAGATGGCGCTCCTGCAGGATGCGCCGCGTTCGGCGACGGCCCGGGCGGCGGAAGAGACAGAATTGATCTCGATCCCCCGGGCGGAGATCGACGAGTTGCTCGACACCAGCTCCGAGGCCGTCCGGGCGTTGTTCAAGGTGCTGCTGGAGCGCTGGCAGGCGACCCAGGTGTTGCTCGCCCAGAGCGAGCGCATGGCCCAGCTCGGCACACTCTCCGCGGGGCTCGCCCACGAGCTGAACAATCCGGCAGCCGCGGTGAACCGTTCGGCCGGGCAGTTGCGGGAAGCGATCGACCGGCTCGTGACGACCACGACTGCGATCGAACACTCCGCCGGAGTCGAGGCGCTGCGTCGTCGGATCGCCGACCATCCCGCCGGCGATCGTCCTGACGCCGTCACTCGGGCCGACATGGAATCCGAGGTCGAGGACCGGCTGATGGATGCCGAAGTTGAAGACGCGTGGCGGGTGGCGCCGATGGTCGTAGAGGCCGGGCTGACCGAGTTTCTCGACGAGATCCTCGCCGATCCTGAGTCAGAGGCGATGCTCTCCGTTCTGCTCGCCGACCACGAGGTCCAATCCCTGCTGTACGAGGTGGAGGAGGGGACCCGCCGGATGTCGGCCATCGTTCGTGCCCTCATGTCGTACTCCTACCTGGACCGAGGGACGGTCCAGCAGGTCGATATCAAGAAAGGCATCGAGGACACGCTCCTGATACTCCGTCCCAAGCTGGCCGGGATCGATGTCATCACCGAGTTCCACCCCGACCTTCCTCAAATCGATGCCCGGGGCAGCGAACTCAATCAGGTGTGGACGAACATCATCGACAACGCCGCCTACTCGATCTCGACTTCGGGGACCGGGGGCACCGTGACCATCCGGGCGTTCCCCGAGGCCGACGGGGTGGTCGTCGAGATCGAGGACGACGGCCCCGGGTTCGCCCCCGAGCATCGCGAACGCGCCTTCGACTCTTTCTTCACCACCAAGCCGCCGGGTGCGGGTACCGGTCTCGGTCTCAGTATCACGTACGGGATCGTGGTGGATTCGCACCACGGCGACATGTCGATCGAGTCCGAACCGGGTCGCACGGTGTTCCGAGTCGTGCTTCCGACGAC
>JBBDWN010000051.1:0-5609 GCA_040902855.1 Acidimicrobiia bacterium
GTGGAGGCAGGGATGGGGCGTCACCTCGAAATGTGATTCGCTCAGAGTCAGCGGATAGGCGGGCCGGCTTCGCCGACTATTTCTCTGTTCCGCCCGAAACAGCTTCGCTTTCGGGCGGGAAGCCGACGGCCGGGGCTCGCGAGCTCGCCCAATCCGCGCGGCTTCTCGGCGATCAGTTGAAGCGGAACCGCGTCACGTCGTCGGGGAAGTTGAACCACGCCAGCGCCTTGTGTGGACGGAACACCACCAGCCCTCCGGCGTCGGGACCGCTCCACGCGTCAGGCTCCGGTGTGTAACCCTTCGAGCCGTATTTGACGCCGAACTGCTCCGAGAGGACGCGTCCAAAGTCAGAATCGACCGGGTCACTCGGCCGGGCCTCGCCCTCGAGCACGACCGCGTGCTCCCCTGACTCGAGATGCAGCACCATGCGCGGGTCGGCGACGAGATTCTTGACGTGGACGGTGTCAGGCGATCCGTCGTACCAGAAGGAGTCACGAGTCCACACGCCCCAGCGGGGGACGGCATGCGGCCGGCCGTCCGGCCTCGTCGTCACTACCCAATAGTGCGACGACTCGATCAGGGCACGTTCGACCCGTTCCCAGGTGAGGACGTCGTCCACGCTCTCCGGGATCCCGTAGCCGTCCGGCATCGTCGGACGATCAGCCTTCGGATCGTTCACACACAACCCCTTCAACAGTGCGCCAACGGTACCTGGTGACGCGTCCCCCGACCGACGGTGGCACACTCAGCGGATGTCCGAACCGATCAGAATCGGCAACATCTCGGGACTCTTCGGAGACCGGCCCACGGCGATGCGCGAGATGCTGGCCGACCCCGCAGTCGAGGTCCTGACCGGCGACTGGCTGGCGGAGTTGACGATGCTGATCCTGGCGCGCACCCGTATGAAGCGACCCGACGGCGGGTACGGACGGACGTTCGTCACCCAGGTGAGCGAAGTCCTCGACGAGATTCTGGAACGAGGAATCAGGGTGGTCGTCAACGCCGGCGGTCTCGACCCGCTCGGATGCGCGGCGGCGGTCGAAGAATCGGCCAGTCGGCTCGGGCTCGAGCCCAAGGTCGCCGCCATCACCGGCGACGACCTGGCGCCGCGCCTCGGCGAACTGATCGCCGACGGGTACGAGTTCCGGAACCTCGAGACCGGGGAGAAGTTGGGCGACCGGCCGGTCATCGTCGCAAACGCCTACCTCGGCGGGTGGGGAATCGCGCGGGCGCTCGAAAAAGGTGCCGACATCGTCGTCACGGGGCGAGTCACCGATGCAGCTTTGGCTGTCGGCCCCGCCATCTGGCGACACGGTTGGGTGCGCGACGACTGGGACAGACTCGCAGGAGCCGTGGTGGCGGGTCATGTGATCGAATGCGGATCCCAGGCAACAGGAGGGAACTACTCGTTCTTCAGCGAGATCGAAGACATGGTGCTCCCGGGATTTCCGTGGGCGGAAGTGGCCCAAGACGGGTCATCGGTCATCGGCAAGCCGGACGGGAGCGGCGGCGAGGTGACGGTCGGGACCGTGACCAGCCAACTGCTGTACGAGGTGGGAGGGCCCCGCTATCACAATCCGGACGTCACGGTGCGGATGGATTCGATCTCGATCGAGCAGTTGGACACCGATCGGGTCCGGCTGACCGGGATCCGAGGCGAACCGCCGCCGGAAACCCTAAAGGTGTCTGCCGCCTATCCGGGTGGGTTCCGCAACTCGCTCATGATCGGACTGACCGGCACGGACGACCTGACGAAGATGCGGCTGCTCGAAAAACAGGTGTGGGCGGTGTCGCCGGTCGCGCGAGACGAGATCGCCGAGACCCGGACCACTCTGATCGGAGGTGGCGTGCCCGATCCGGACTCGAACGCGGCCGCCATTTCCTACGTCGAGTTCGCCGTCGCCGATCCGGACGAGGACAAGGTCGGCAGGGAATGGTCGAACGCCCTCGCCTCCATCGCCCTCGCCTCGATCCCTGGCCTGTTCGGGGTGTGGCCGCCGGGACCGGCCAAACCGTACGCGGTGTTCTGGCCGACCACGATCAGCCGGGATGCGGTGACGCCCGTCGTTCACTTGGGGGGCGAATCCTGGGAGGTGTTGGAGACCGAGCCCGGCGAATGGCGGGAGGCATCCGTGCCGCGGTTCGACCCGCCTCCCGCTCCCCTCGGCGACACCACGACCCTGGCCGCGTTGGGTCTGGTCGTCGGCGCACGCTCGGGCGACAAGGGCGGGAACGCCAACCTCGGGGTGTTCGCCCGCAGCGAATCCGCCCACGGCTGGCTGCACGAGTTCCTGACGGTCGAGCGGCTGAAGCAGCTGCTGCCGGATCTCGCCGAACTGGAGGTCGAGCGCTTCGAGTTCCCCCGCCTGCGGGCCGTCAACTTCCTGATCCACGGACTGCTCGACGAGGGAGTGGCGAGCACCCTCCGGGTCGACCCCCAAGCCAAAGGCCTCGGCGAGTACCTCCGCGCCAAACTCGTCGAACTCCCCACCTCGCTTTTTAGCGGGGCAGCGGTTCATAAATAGACCGTTTCGCACACCAGAAAGGGTCGATGGTCATTCTGGTGCGCGTTACGGCGCATTTTCAGACCGGTTCGCGTACCAGGAGCCTGAGCGTTCTTGTCTGCGTTGCGGTTCAAAAATGAACCGCTGCCCCGCTAAAAAACCAGATCGGCGGCGAGCTTGAGGAGTTCGGGGGGGCCTTGGATGGCCATGGTGGTGACCACTGTGTCCTTCCAGCGTGGGAGCTCATTGGCGATCTTCTCCGGTGGGCCGACGAGAGCCACATCCTCGACCATCTCCAACGGGATGGCCGCCTGAGCCTCGTCCTTCCGACCCTCCAGATACAACGCCTGGATGCGCTCGCACACGTCCCGCCATCCGATCCTGGCCAGCACCTCGTAGTGGAAGTTCACGTCCTTCGACCCCATCCCACCGACGTAGAGCGCCAGGTGCGGCCTCACGATCTCGGCGGCCACCTCGGGGTCGGGATGGATGATGATCGGAGTCGGGCTCACAACCTCGAACGTCTCGAGCGTGTGACGAGCACCGGGACGTGCAAAGCCTTCGGCCAATGCCTCCCGATAGAAGGCGTCGGCCTTGGGTGAGAACCAGAACGGAAGCCAGCCGTCGGCGATCTCGGCGGCGAGCGCCACGTTCTTGGGACCTTCGGCCGCCAGATAGATGGGAAGGTCGGTGCGGCGGGGATGAAGCGTCGACTTGAGCGGCTTGCCGAGTCCGGTCCCGCCAGGATACGGCAGGGTGTAATGCTCACCGTCGAAGGTGACCCGATCCTCCCGGGCGACGATCCGTCGCACGATCTCCACATACTCCCGGGTCCGGGCGAGCGGCTTCGGATACGGCAGTCCGTACCAGCCCTCCACCACCTGCGGACCCGAGACCCCGAGGCCCAGGATGAATCGGCCCCCGCTCAGGTGATCGAGCGTCATGGCGGCCATCGCCGTGGCCGCCGGGGTCCGGGCGGACATCTGGGTTATCCCAGTCCCCAGCTTGATCGTCGATGTCTTCGAGCCCCACCAGGCAAGCGGCGTGAGCGCGTCGGACCCGTACGCCTCGGCAGTCCACAGCGAGTCGAATCCGAGTTGCTCGGCCACGGCGATCTGCTCGTCCACGCCTCCTGGCGGACCAGCCGACCAGTAGCCGACAGACAATCCGAGCTTCACGACATCTCCTCTTCGACCGGGGACGCGCACCATACCGGCCGAGCGCGCATCGAACTCAGCCAGTCTGCTCAAATGGGGATCTCGATCGAGCGAAGGGGCATCGTGCGAACAGTGGTGAGAGGCGGTCGACTCTTCGACGGGACCGGGACACCGTTCGCGCCGGGCGAATTCGCCATCGAGAACGGGCGCATCGCCGAGATCGGCACCGACCTGGACGGCGACACCGAGATCGACGTCAGCGGGAAGTCCGTCACTCCCGGTTTCATCGACTGTCACGTCCACGTCGGCTTCCGCGACGTCGACTTCTTCGAGGCCCTCAAACGACCGTTCGCCCTCAAGTACTACGAGACCGCCCACAACCTGGCGACCACCCTCGACACGGGCATCACGACCGCCCGCGACGCCGGTGGGGCCAGCCTCGGCATCAAGACTGCGGTCGAGCAGGGTCTGATCCGAGGGCCACGCCTCCGAATCTCACTCACGATGATCTCCCAGTCCGGAGGGCATGGCGACGGATGGCTGCCGAGCGGGTTCGAGACCAGGTTGTTCGCGCTCGATCCCGGGATACCGAACGGTGTGGTCAACTCGCCCGACGAGATGCGCAGGGTGGTGCGCGAGATCATCCGAGCCGGTGCAGACAACATCAAAGTGGCCACTTCGGGCGGCGTCATGTCACCCCGTTCAGATCCGACCAGGCCGCATCTGAGTCCGGAGGAGCTCGCCGTTCTCGTGGAGGAGGCGACTGCCGCCGGGGTCCACGTGCTCGCCCACGCCCAGGCGACGAAGGGCATCCGCAACGCGGTCGAGGCGGGGATCGACTCCATCGAGCACGGGATCTTCCTCGATGCGGAGACCGTCGACGCGATGAAGCGCAAGGGCACCTGGCTCGTCCCGACCCTGATGGCTCCCCGGGGAGTGCTGACCGCCGCCGAGCGCGGGATCACACTGCCCGAGTGGGCGCTCCGCAAGGCGGCCGAAGTGATCGAGGCGCACAAGGCATCGGCCCGACTCGCCATCGAAGCCGGAGTGAAGATCGCCTACGGCACGGACTCGCCCGTCTCCCCCCATGGCACGAACCTCGGGGAGTTCGCACTGATGGCCGAGTTGGGGATGTCGCCGCTCGAGGTGCTGAAAGCGGCGACTGGGGAGGCTGCGACGTTGGTCAGGGTGGCGAACGACGTCGGAACGCTCGAGGTGGGCAAGCGGGCGGACTTCGTCGTCATCGACGGAGACCCTCTGGACTTCACCGATTACCGCGACAAGATCACGGCGGTCTATCAGGACGGCAGCCACGTCGGCGGCCCCACCTTCCACGGCACCCTCACCACCAAGTCCATTCGTACCCAGGGTTAGATCGGACCCCCACGTCCGATCCGGCCCGCGGAAGCGACCGTCAGAGCACTCGGGCGGCCATCTCGGCGAGAGGACTGCGGATCGAGCGGTCGAGGATCACATGACCGAACAGGGGTGAGCCGCGGAACTTCTCGATCAGCGCCGCCATCCCCCCGTACGGCGAGATGTACGGATTGTCGACCTGGGTCAGATCCCCGCAGAAGACGACCTTCGAGTCCTTCCCCATCCGGGTCATGATCACCTTGAGTGTCGAAAGCTCCAGATTCTGGGCTTCGTCGATGATCACGAACTCGCCGGTGATCGACCGGCCACGCAGGTACGTCACCGACGCCAACTCCAACTCCCCCCGCGCCAGCAGTTCTTCGATGGCGTGCTTGGCCCCATCCACTCCCGCATCCGAGAACAAAGCGTGCAGATTGTCATGCACGGCTGCCATCCACGGTGACAGCTTCTCGTCGAGGTCGCCCGGGAGATATCCCATCTCCTGGCGGCCGACCGCGATCATCGGGCGGTACACCGAGACCCGCCGGTACCGGCCCTGTTCGAGAACTTGTTCGAGGGCGGCGGCCAGGGC
>JBBDWN010000052.1:0-5541 GCA_040902855.1 Acidimicrobiia bacterium
TGATCCTGGTCAACTCCAACCCGGCCACGATCATGACCGATCCCGAGTTCGCCGACGCTACCTACATCGAACCCATCACGCCCGAGATCGTCGAAGCGATCATGGCCAAGGAGCGTCCCGACGCGCTGCTCCCCACACTCGGCGGCCAGACGGCGCTCAACGTCACCCGCGAATTGTCCAAACGCGGCGCCTTCGAACGTCACGGTGTCGAACTGATCGGCGCCGGAATCGAGGCGATCGAAAAGGCGGAGGACCGCGGACTCTTCAAAGAGACGATGGAAGCGGCCGGCCTGGCCGTTCCCAAGGCGCGCTACGCCCGATCGCTCGACGAGGCGCTCGGGGTGGTGGACGAGATCGGGTACCCGGTGATGATCCGACCTTCGTACATCCTCGGGGGCGGGGGAACGGGCATCGCCGACAATGCGGAGGAGTTCAGGGAGAAGGCCAGGTACGGCCTCGAGTATTCGCCGGTTCACGAGATCCTGGTCGAAGAGTCCGTCCTCGGTTGGAAGGAGTACGAACTCGAAGTCATGCGCGATCACCATGACAACGCGGTGATCGTGTGCTCGATCGAGAACCTCGACGCGATGGGCGTGCACACGGGCGACTCCATCACCGTTGCACCCATCCAGACACTCTCGGATCGCGAGTACCAGGAGATGCGCGACGAAGCCATCGAGGTGCTCAGGGTGATCGGGGTCGAGACCGGCGGATCAAACGTTCAGTTCGCGGTCGATCCGGCAACCGGACGCCGTCTCGTGATCGAGATGAATCCGCGGGTGTCCCGTTCTTCCGCGCTCGCCTCCAAAGCAACCGGTTTTCCGATCGCCAAGATCGCCGCCCTGCTCGCCGTCGGGTTCACCCTCGACGAAATCGCCAACGACATCACCGGGGCGACACCGGCGAGCTTCGAGCCCGCCCTCGACTACGTCGTCGTGAAGGCTCCGCGATTCGATTTCGCCAAATTCCCGATGGCGCCCAGGAAGTTGGGCACATCGATGCGCAGTGTGGGGGAGGCGATGGCGATCGGGCGCACGTTCCCCGAAGCCCTGCAGAAGGCTCTGCGAAGCCTCGAGAACGGCCACTTTGGGTTCGGCGCCGACTCCGCAGAGCTGCGATACCTCGACGTGGCCGACGACGCGCTGTGGACCGAGATCGACGTCCCGACACCAGATCGCATCTTCGCCGTCGCCGAAGGGTTACGCCGAGGTTTCAGTGTCGAAGAAATCTCGGCGCGGTCCGGATATGACCCCTGGTTCACCGACCAGATGTCCGAGCTGATCGAGATCCGGCACGAGTTGGAGGACAACAGACTCGACATCGGACGGATGGCCTCGGCCAAGCGCGCCGGCTTCTCAGACCGCCAACTCGCCCACCTTTGGGGCGTGTCGGAGGGCGAGATCCGGGCGATGCGACTCGGTGCCGGGATACGCCGGACCTACAAGACGGTCGACACGTGTGCGGCCGAGTTCGAAGCTCACACTCCCTACATGTACGGCACGTTCGAAGACGAGGACGAGGTTCCCCCCGCCGATCGTCCCCGAGTGGTCGTGCTGGGATCAGGTCCGAACCGAATCGGACAGGGAATCGAGTTCGACTACGCCTGCGTCCACGCCGCGTTCGCATTGCGCGATGCCGGCTACGAGACGGTGATGGTGAACTGCAATCCCGAGACGGTGTCGACGGATTACGACACGTCCGACCGCTTGTACTTCGAGCCGCTCACCGCCGAAGACGTCCTGGCCGTGGTCGAGGCCGAGAAGCCGGTCGCCGTCATCGTGCAACTCGGCGGTCAGACTCCGTTGAACCTCGCCGCCGAGTTGGAGGCTGCCAATGTCCCCATCGCCGGGACATCTCCTGCGTCGATCGCGCTGGCAGAAGACCGCGAACAGTTCTCTGCGGTCTGTCGACGGCTCGGCATCAAGCAGGCTCCGCACGGGTTGGCGAAGAACCGTCTCGAGGCGCTCGAAGTGGTGGACCAGGTGGGTCTGCCTGTGGTCGTCCGCCCTTCCTACGTACTCGGAGGAAGGAAGATGCGTGTGGTGTCGAGCTACGACGAATTGACCGACTACCTCGAAGATCTGTACGGAGACGTCACGGAGCGGGAGATGAGCCAGGTCCCGCTTCTGATCGACCGGTTCCTCGAGGCCGCCACCGAGGTCGATGTCGACGCCCTCTTCGACGGTACGGAGTTGCTCGTCGGCGGTGTGATGGAACACGTCGAAGAAGCCGGAGTGCACTCCGGGGACTCTGCCTGTGTCGTGCCTCCACCCACTCTGTCGGAGGCTGCTCACAAGACGATCCTCATCCACACCGAGGATCTCGCTCGCGAACTCGGGGTGCTCGGGCTGATCAACGTCCAATTCGCGGTGAAAGGTGACGAAGTCTTCATTCTGGAAGCGAACCCGCGTGCGTCGCGGACCGTGCCGTTCATCTCGAAGGCTTCGGGGATGCCGCTGGCCAAAGCGGCCGCCCGGGTGATGATGGGGGCGACGATCTCCGAACTACGGGAGGAAGGTCTGATCCCGGAGCGACGTGCGGTGGGATTCACCGCGGTGAAGGAAGCGGTTCTCCCCTGGGATCGGTTTCCGGAAGAAGACTCGGTCCTTGGACCCGAGATGCGGGCAACGGGAGAGGTGATGGGAATCGGCCTCGATGCCGGTGTGGCATACGCCAAGGCACTCCTGGCTGCCGGTCATGTGCTTCCGAGCGAAGGCACGGTGTTCATCTCCCTCGCGGACCGCGACAAGCCGATGGGCCTGGCCGTCGCCCAGGCCTTTCACATGCTCGGGTTTTCGATCGTGGCCACCAATGGCACCGCCCGATTCCTCGAACACCATGCCCTTCCTGCCGTGGCCATCAACAAGGTCGGCCAGGGCGAAGACGACACACGGGAGTGGATCGAATCCGGTCGGGTTCAGTTGATCGTGAACACCCCGCAGGGTGGCCGGTCGCGGTCGGACGGACGCATCATTCGGCATGCGGCCCGGTCGGTCGGAGTGCCGTGCGTCACCACGATCGCCGGTGCACTGTCCGTGGCCAGGAGCCTACGCGCGGGCGACTCTGCTCTAAACGAACCTCGTAGTCTCCAGTCCTGGCACGCATGATCGACCTTGCGGTCACCCTCGGTCCGGTCGCCCTCCGCTCGCCGCTGGTTGCCGCGTCCGGCACCGTGGGCAGCGTGATCGAGTTCGCCTCGGTGACGAACTTCGGGTTGTACGGAGCAGCAGTCGCCAAATCGGTGTCCGACGAGCCGTGGGAGGGCAGAGCCGCCCCGCGCCTGGCCCCGGCGGGAGTAGGCATGCTCAACGGGATCGGAATCCAGAACCCGGGGATCCGGGCGTGGGTGGAAGAGACTGTCCCGCGATTGCACACCGTGGGCGTGCCCGTGTGGGGGTCGGCCGTGGGGACGACGGTGGCCGGATTCGTCACCGTCGCCCGGGAGATGGCAGATGCGGGCATCGAAGCGGTCGAAGTCAACCTCTCGTGTCCGAACCTCGACGGACATCTCTTCGCCCTCGATCCGATACGCAGCGCCGAGGTGATTCGGGCGGTGCGGGCCGCAGTGTCCGTGCCGATAGGAGCCAAGCTCTCACCGAACGCCGAGGACATCGTGACCGTGGCGGAGAAGTGCGCCGAGGCTGGGGCCGACTGGGTGGTCCTGACCAACACGGTGTGGGGCGCCGGCATCGACATCGTGACGCGCCAGCCTCTCGTCAGCGGAGTCGTCGGCGGGTATTCGGGGGCTCCCCTCAAGCCGATCGCACTGCGGTGTGTCATCGAAGTGCACCGCGCCATGCCCGAACTGCCGATTCTCGGTGTGGGCGGGGTCGCCTCCGGAAGGGACGTGATCGAGTACGTCCTCGCCGGGGCTTCGGCCATCGGGATCGGCACGATCCATTTCGCAGAACCTCGGGCGGCCGGGCGAATTCTCCGCGAGACTCGACGACTTCTCGGGAAGATGGGGGAGGGGCGGCTCTCAGATCTGGTGGGAAGGGCGGTCAGATGAACATCGATATTCCTGTGGCGGTGGCGCTCGACGTCTCCAGCGGAGAGGACGCCGTGCGACTCGCCCGGACGGTGGCCCCGTACGTCGGGGTTTTCAAGATCGGCCTCGAACTCCTTTCGGGACCCGGACCCGTCCTCGTGTCGGCGTTGGCCGAACTCGGCAAGCCGGTCTTTTGCGACGCCAAGCTGCATGACATTCCCAACACCGTCGAGCGGGCGGCAAGCAACCTCGCCCGCGCCGGGGCGCGCTGGATCACAGCCCACGCCGCCGGTGGACCGGCGATGATCGAGGCCGCTGTCCGAGGTGCGGCCAAGAGCGGAACGGGGACAGGCATCCTCTGCATCACCGTTCTCACCAGCCTGTCTGCGTCGGATCTCGCGGTCGTCGGCCACGGCGACAGCCTCGGCAAACAGGTCGCCCGCATGGCGCGGCTGGCTCGAGCGGGCGGCGCAGAAGGAGTGGTCTGTGGAGTCAGGGAGCTGGGGGACGTCGCCCAGGTCGCTCCCGACCTCGTACGGGTCACTCCGGGGATCCGGCCGCAAGGGTCGGCCAGGGATGACCAGGCGCGGGTCTCGACCCCCGAGGATGCGCTCGCCCGCGGCGCCGACCTTCTCGTGATCGGGAGGCCGATCACCTCCGCCCCCGATCCTGCGGCGGCGGCACACGCGATTGCCCGATCGATCGTGGATTCGGGATCGCCAACTCAGTAGAGTCGGCGGATGCCACCGCCACAACCGCCACAGATGTCCGACGAACAGCGCGCCGCAGCCCTGGAGCGGGCCGCCCAGGCGCGACGGGTGCGGGCCGAGGTCAAAGAACTCCTCAAGTCCGGATCGCTCGACTTCCAAGGTCTCCTGGACCGGGCCGAGGAAGACGACCTGATCGGCGGCATCAAGATCGCTGCCGTTCTGTCATCGATGCCCGGAACCGGCAAAGTGACGGCGAAACGCATGATGGAAGAGTTGGGCATCGCCGACAATCGCCGTCTTCGGGGGCTCGGTGACCGTCAACGCGCCGCACTTCTCGCCGCATTCGACTGACGGGCGTCTGATCGTCGTGTCCGGCCCGAGCGGGGTCGGCAAATCCACTCTGCTGCGCGCCCTGCGGGAACAACTCGACTACGGGTTCTCGATCTCCGCGACCACTCGGGACCCGCGCCCCTCCGAGGTCGACGGCGTCCACTATCACTTCATCAATCGCGAACAGTTCCTCGAAATGATCGACGAGGACGCTCTGGTCGAATGGGCCGAGTACGGAGGCCATCTCTATGGAACGCCCGTCGAAGCCGTCCGGGCGGCCCGCGCCCAATCCGAGGTCGTCATCCTCGACATCGACCTCGAAGGCGCCAAGCAGGTCCGGGGGGTCTTCGAGGACGGGATTCTGGTCTGGATCGCTCCGCCCTCCTTCGTAGAACTCGAGCGCCGGCTCAGATCTCGGGGCGACACCGACGAAGCGGCCATCGCCCGCCGACTCGAACGCGCCCGCACGGACATGGCGCTCGCCCCGTCCCTCTTCGATCGCATCGTCGTCAA
>JBBDWN010000053.1:0-5522 GCA_040902855.1 Acidimicrobiia bacterium
TCTATCATCACCTCGGCCAGTCGGCGGATTCGAATCGCTGAATCTCCACGAGATGGCCGTCCGGATCACGCAGGAACGCATGGGTGATATCGAAGTCGGGGTTGTACGTCACCGGCCTTTCGAACATCACACCTCGTCTGGCGAGTTCGTCGCATCGCTCTCGCACATCCCGAGCCACGAGGGTGACGATGACGCCCTCCGGTGCGGGCGTCCCGGTGCACACTCCGAGGAACCCTGACTCCGACACCCGGAAGATCCGGCACGATCCCTGGTCCAACACCAGGTCGAGATCGAGACGCTCGGCGTAGAACTCCTGGGATCGGTCGAGATCCGACGAGCGGATGAATGTGACGAAGGCGTCGAACTTCATCGGGCGAGCGCCTCGAGAACCCGGTCGACCTCGGACTCGGTGTTCGCGTGGAGAAACCCGACTCGGACGATGCCGCCATCTTCGAGAAGTCCGGCTCGCGTCACCGGCTCGATGGCGTAGTTGTGGCCGGCCCACAGGAAGATGCCGTCTGCGGCCAATCGTCGAGCGGTCGCCTGCGGAGACTCGCCCGGCACCCGGACGGCGAACGTCGACACCCGGCCGTCCATCGACCCCTTCCCGTACAGCGCGACCTTCGTCCCCAGACCGTCGAGGAACCGACGCCCCAGCGTCTCCTCCCAGCCGCGGATCTGGACGAAAGCCGAGTCAAGCTGCGACAGGCGGTCAGGCCCGGACCCGAGCGACGCCAGGTAGTCGACCGCTGCCGTGTAGCCGGCGAGAAGGGCAAACGATGGCGTGCCCGTCTCGAACTTGCCGGGCCCGTCGGATGGGGCGGGCCGCACCTTGTAGGGCTCGAGCTCGGCGAGGAGTTCGCGACGGACCCACATCGACCCCACGTGGGGACCGAAGAACTTGTAGGCGGAGCACACGACCGCGTCGATGCCAAGCGTCCCGGCATCGATGCGAATGTGAGGAGCGAGGTGCACGGCGTCGACGAAACACAACGCCCCAACTCCGTGGGCGGCAGACGCCACACGCGCCACGTCGACCATCGTTCCGAACGTGTTCGATGCTCCTGTCACGGCGACCAGCCGAGTCCGCTCAGTGAGCAGATCGTCGAGATGGTCGAGATCCAGCGACATGTCCGACGTGTCGATGCCGACATAGTCCACCTCGACCCCCCGATCGGCGGCGGCCATCACCCAGGGAGTGACGTTGGCGTCATGGTCCAGACCGCTGACGACGATCCGGTCCCCGGCGCTCCAGGTGCGAGCGACAGCCCGGCTGAAAGCGAACGTCAGAGTGGTCATGTTCGGTCCGAACACGATCTCGTCGGCCGACCCGCCCAGGAGATCGGCTGCCGCCTGTCGCGCCGCCGCCACGGTGTCGCCGGTCGCCACGCTTGCGGCGAATCCACCCCCGACGTTCGAAGCCGAGTTGACGAGAGCATCAGACACCGCTGTCACCACCGACTCGTGAACCTGGGTCCCGGCCGGGCCGTCGGCGAAGACGGGAACCCGACCGTCGACTCTGGCTGTCAGGGCGGGAAATTGGCGGCGCAGACGCGCGACATCGATCGACATGGCAACGACGCTACTCCGCCAGCCGATAGCCTCTCCTCCAGATGTCCGATCTCGAACGACTGGCTGGTCCCGACAGCCGCCTGGGGATGGGTTGGGTCCCGCTCGTCGCAGCAGTGGTGCTCGGCATTGCGCTCGTGGCCACCTGGCCGCGAGGCGACGCACTTCCCGACACAGGTGGGCTCGGGCTGGCCGACGAACTTCACCGGGCGGAAGTGACCAGGGTCGTGGACGGTCCGTGCAGCTTCGACGACACCGATGCCTGCCGAACGGTCGTTTTCCTCCTGGAGGAGGGTCCGCGCGTCGGGAGGGACTACGTCCAGGAATTCACGGCCACCGCATCGACCCCCGACCTGCGGGAGGGTGACGCCGTCGTGCTCGCCTGGGTCGAAGGCGCTCAACCCGACTTCGAGTACCAGTACTCCGATAGGGAACGGCGCGGAGTCCTGATCGGGGTCTTCCTCGCTTTCGCCGTCGCAGTCGGAGCACTCGGTCGTCTCCGGGGCTTGGCGGCCCTGGCGGGACTGATGCTGTCGGTGGTCGTTGTCGTCGCCTACATCGTCCCCGCCATCGCGGCAGGATCGAGCGCCGTCCTCATATCGATCGTGGGGTCAGGCACAGTCGCCCTTCTGGCGCTGTACCTGGCACACGGGTTCCGACCGCTCACCCACGTGGCGTTCGTAGGCACGATCCTCGCCTTGGGTGTCACCTTCGGCCTCGCCGCACTCGTCCTGGAGCTCGCAAGGTTCAGCGGATTCTCCAGCGAGGAGAGCCTCTACCTGGCGGTTGCAGGCAACGTCGACATACGCGGGCTGCTGCTGGCCGGCGTCGTGCTCGGCGCCCTCGGCGCCCTCGACGACGTCACCGTCACACAAGCCTCGGCGGTGTGGGAACTACGGAAGGCACAGCCGGACATGAGCGTGGCGGAACTCGCCCAGGCGGGGCTGCGCATCGGCCGGGATCACATC
Organism: Acidimicrobiia bacterium; assembly: GCA_040902855.1. Classification (GTDB taxonomy): domain Bacteria; phylum Actinomycetota; class Acidimicrobiia; order Spongiisociales; family ZC4RG35; genus DATHWB01. Next base: position 2,538 of record JBBDWN010000053.1, read on the forward strand.
GCCTCGACGGTGAACACGCTCTTGCTCGCCTACGCCGGCGCATCGATGCCGCTGCTCCTGCTGTTCTCATTGTCCGGCCTGCGACTCGCCGATGTGGCGAACAGCGAAGTGGTGGCCGTCGAGATCGTCCGTACGCTGGTCGGTTCGATCGGGCTCGTCCTGGCCGTGCCGCTGACCACCTATCTTGCAGCGGCGATCGCAACCCGTTCGGAGGCGGGCAAGTGACCTCAGCGAAGAAGCCGAAGAAGCAACCCACCGTCATCGGATGGCGAGAGTGGGTGGGTCTACCCGAACTGGGTGGTGCGGTCGTCCGCGCCAAGATCGACACCGGTGCCCGGACTTCGTCGATCCATGCTTTCGGCCTCGAGCTGTTCACCAAGAACGGCAAAGAGTACGCCCGTTTTGCGATCCACCCCGACCACCGCTCGCCCGGACCTGCCGTGATCGTCGAGACCCCGGTGCTCGGCCTTCGGTCTGTTCGCAATCCGGGGGGACGGAGCGAAGACCGCCCGGTCATACGGACGAAACTCGTCATCGGCACGTACCGATTCATGACCGAGGTCAATCTCACCCGGCGGGACAACATGGGAATGCCCATGCTCCTGGGACGCCACACAGTGCGTCGCAGATTCGTCGTCGACCCGGGCCGTTCGTATCTGATTGGTCCGCCACCCGACAAGACCGACTAGAAACAGTCCCATGCACATCGGGATCCTGTCACGCAACCGCAATCTCTATTCGACGGCGCGACTGGTCGCGGCTGGCAGGGAGCGTGGCCACGAAGTGTCTGTCGTGGACTATCTGCGCTGCTACATGGACATCACGTCGGCGAAGCCGCAGGTGTTGCTACGCGGCGACCCTCAGATCTTCGATGCGATCGTGCCCAGGATCGGAGCGACGCACACGTTCTACGGCACTGCGGTCGTGCGACAGTTCGAGATGGCGAAGGTCTACTCCGTCAACGCGTCCCAGGGAATCACCCGTTCGCGTGACAAGCTTCATGCCCAGCAGCTGCTGGCCCGGGCGCATGTCGGCCTCCCGGTCACCGGCTACGCCCACGCCACCATGGACATCGAAGGTCTGCTCGACGTGGTCGGCGGCACACCGGTCGTCGTCAAGCTGCTGGAAGGAACACAAGGGTTGGGCGTCGTCCTGGCCGAGACCAGGAAGGCGGCGGAATCTGTGATCGGCGCCTTCCGCCAACTCGACGCCAACATCCTCGTCCAGGAATACATCAAGGAGTCGAAGGGCGCCGATGTGCGCGCCTTCGTGATCGCCGGAAAGGTGGTCGCCGCCATGCGACGGACGAGTGCGCCCGGCGACTTCCGCTCCAACCTCCACCGGGGCGGCAGCGCCGAATCCATCCGGCTCACACCCGCCGAACGGGCGACGGCCGTGAAGGCGGCCCGGACGGTCGGGTTGAACGTCGCCGGCGTCGACATGCTGCAGTCCGAACGCGGTCCGCTGGTGCTGGAAGTCAACTCTTCGCCGGGTCTCGAAGGGATCGAGAAGGCGAGCGGAGTGGACGTGGCGAGCCGAGTCATCGAATTCATCGAAGACAACACCGCCAAACGCACCCGGAAGACACGTGCCCCCAAAACCTGAAGCGAAACCGGCGTTGATCTGCGGGGGCCAGGAGACGGCTCCCGGCCGCAAGAGTCGCTACGAGGTTCCCGTCTCGCGCCTTCCGACCGGGTCGCGGCTGTCGATGCCGGTTGTCGTCATCAACGGCAAGCATCCCGGACCGACCGTGTGGCTGAGCGGCGCAATCCACGGCGACGAACTGAACGGTGTCGAAGTCGTCAGACGTGTGCTCCCGTATATCGACCAGCGAACGCTGCGTGGGGCGATCATCGCCGTTCCCGTCGTGAACGTCTTCGGCTTCGTGGAGCAGAGCCGCTACCTGCCGGACGGACGGGACCTCAACCGCTCCTTCCCCGGCTCGGTGCGGGGCTCGATGGCCAGTCAGCTGGCAGCCCTCTTCATGAAGGAGGTCGTCATGCAGTGCGAACTGGGTATCGACCTTCACACGGCCGCCGCTCATCGGACGAACGTCCCCCAAGTCCGGGCCAACCTCGATGACGCAGCGACCCTCGAGCTTGCAAACGCGTTCGGCGCTCCGTTCGTCATCGACGCCCGACTCCGCGACGGATCCTTGCGAGCTGCAGCGACAAAGCGCGGAATCAAGGTCCTCCTCTACGAGGCAGGCCAGATCCACCGATTCGACGAACATGCGATCCGGGACGGGGTGAACGGGGTGCTCAGGGTGCTGCAGGCAATGGGCATGGGGAACTGGGACACGCCGTCGTTCGAGCCGCCGATCGATATCCGGACGACACGCTGGGTGCGCGCCCGGCGGGCGGGCCTGATGCAACTGGAAACCGAGTTGGGAGCGAAGGTCGAAAAGGGAGACGTCCTCGGTTTGATCTCCGACGCTCTCGGCAACCGGTCGACGCGGGTCACCGCGCCTTCGCCGGGTCACGTGATCGCCCTCAACCAGAACCCGCTCATCACCCAGGGTGAAGCACTGGTTCACATCGCCAGCTGATCAACTGGCCTTTCTGAGCTCCTCCAGCCACCGCCGACGGATCTTGACGCGTTCCTTGGCCGTGTAGCCGCCCCAGATCCCGTCCGGCTGGTTGGTCTCGATGGCGAAGCCCATACAGTCGTCCAGGACCGAGCAGCCCGCACAGACCGCCTTGGCCCTGGCGATCTCGGCGGTCGCGTCCGGCCCGCTGAAGAAGTCCACCTCCGGCCGATCGACGCAGGCTGCGCCCTCCCGCCAGAACTCCGGCTCGAGTTCGAGAAGTTCAATCATGTGCATCCCATGCTGATCCAAACCGAGTAAACGTCCCCTAAAGCCCAAGTGTTCCCAAGGGAGCGAAGCGACCATCTCTCCCCCTCGCGACCGAGCCGCCAGGCGAGGGCGTGTTGGGATGCTCCTATAGATGTCAAGTGGCGTTTTGGAGGAGGTGGTAGACCTCT
>JBBDWN010000054.1:0-5497 GCA_040902855.1 Acidimicrobiia bacterium
GCAGCGGAATGGAAGGAGCGGGGGGCGGCGGTGCTGTATGTCATCAGCGCCGGTGAGGTCACCGGCGCTCTGGCGCTGGAGGACGAGATCCGGCCCGAGTCGCGGGAGGCGGTCGACCGACTGCATGAACTCGGAGTCCGAGTCGCCATGATCACCGGCGACGCGCGTCAGGTCGCCGAAGCGGTCGCGCGCGATCTCGGCATCGACGAGGTACTCGCCGAGGTGCTGCCTGAGGACAAGCACTCCAAGGTCGCACAACTGCAGCAGGCGGGAGAGCGCGTGGCAATGGTGGGAGACGGTGTGAACGATGCTCCTGCTCTGGCGCAGGCGGACGTCGGCATCGCGATCGGAGCAGGTACCGATGTGGCGATCGAGTCGGCAGGCATCGTCCTGGCCTCCGACGATCCACGGGCCGTCGTCGGTGTCAGGCGGCTTTCGCAGGCCGGATACCGCAAGATGGTGCAGAACTTGGTCTGGGCGGCCGGGTACAACGTCGGCGCGATCCCGTTGGCGGCCGGGGCGTTCGCCTGGGCGGGCATCGTGCTTCCCCCCGCCGCCGCCGCGGTGTTGATGAGCGCCTCGACGGTGATCGTCGCCGCCAACGCTCAGTTACTGCGCCGGGTCGACATCTCGCTGAACTGACCGGGCGCAGAGGGATTCGCAAAGTCGTTGCGATCCGCTGTTAATACGGGGTCGTGATCAGCCGATGAGACTGTGGTGCGAATGAATAGGTCAAAGCCATGTCTTGTGGCGTTCGCGGTTTTGGCGGGCGTGCTGGCGCTCGCCGCCGTCCTCGACGGGTTTGCGCGGAGCGCCTACCGATCGGAGATCGAGGCGGACACGGCGTCGCGCCTGGACAACCTGGCACGCACGATGAGCGATGTGATCGCCCGAGAGACCGCGGCCGCCGACACCATGGCCGTGTTCGTGGAGCTCACCGGATTTCAAACGGCGCAACTCGCGGACACGTTTCCGGTGTTCGCAGAAGCCCTCCTGCGGGAGGGAAACACGATCCGATCGGTGCAGCTCGCTCCGGACAGCATCCTCGAATTCGTCTATCCGCTTTCCGGCAACGAGGCTGCCGTCGGTCTCGACCTACTCGCCGACGCAGATCGCCGCGCCAACCTCCTGCCGTCGATCGAGTCGGGCAACAGTGTGCTCCAGGGTCCGTTCGAGTTGGTGCAGGGCGGCCAAGCCCTCGCGGTGCGGCATCCCGTCTATCGACCCGACGGCTCGTTCTGGGGGTTCGCCGCCGTGATCCTGGACTGGGATTCGGTCACCGCCGTCACGGGCTTCAATGCTCTTCCGTCACAGTTCGTCGCCGGGGTTCGTCTGCCGGGAGACGATCGGGTGATCGCCGGCGACCCGCCGGCATTCGAGGGCGAGCCGCTGCTGCGGTCGGTTGCAGTCGGGGCGACTGATACACGCTGGACCATCGCCATGCGACCGACCGCGGGCTGGCCGGTCACCGCAGACAGCTCAGGCCTCATTTGGCTTTTCGGACTCGCCGTCGCCTTGCTTGCGGCCGCCCTGACACATGGGGCCGTCCGGCGCCCTGAACTTCTGGAGGCGGAACGGACTGCAGCACTCGCCGATCTCGCACGTTCCGAAGCGGTATTCCAGGCCACTTTTCAACACGCAGGAGTCGGGATCGTCATCGGCGACATCAACGGTCGGATCATCCAGACCAATCCCGCCTTCCGAAAAATCGTCGGACAAGGTGATGCGAACCTCGACGGCACCGACGTCGCCCGGTTCATCGCTGTCGACCACCAACGCGAGTTCGAGCGAGAGATGGTGCGCGCCTACCGACGCGGGGACCTTGCATCCATCGACGTGCGCTTCGCAGGCGTCAATCAGCTCCGATGGGGACGTGTTCGTGCGAGCGCGATTCCTGGCGGGGAGAAGCTGTTCGTCGGAATCGTCGAAGACATCACCGACCGGCTGCTCGCAGACGTCGCCATTGCCGAGAGCGAGGATCGATTCCGACGCCTGTTCGAGCTGGCGCCGATCGCCATCCAGCGGGAGGATCATTCGGCCGCCCAGGAGGAGATTCGAGGACTGCTCGCCCGAGGCATCGATATTCGTTCCTGGTACGAAGAAGACGACCGACGACTCCGCAGTGTGCTCTCGCGAGTCATGATCACTGACCTCAATCCTGCAGCCCGCCAACTCCAGGAGGTGCGACTGGGGACCGGGTTCGGACCGGGTCCGCTCGTGCGTCATTACACGGTCAACGCCCGGGACGGGTTCATCCGTACACTTGAAGCGATCGCCGCCGGCAGCACGAACCTCGAGTACGAAGTGGTGACCAGCCGAGCGGACGGCGCGTTGGTCCATCTCGACATGAAGTGGCAGGTGCCGGTCGTTCACGGACTCCCGGACTACAGCAACGTGATGCTCAGCATGCACGACAGCACGGATCTGCGGGACACCGAACGACGGCTCCAACACGAAATCGAGTCCAAAGACCGATTCCTGGCCTCGGTGGCTCACGAACTCCGGACGCCCCTCACCGCAGTGGTCGGCTTTGCTCACGAGTTGCAGGACGGCTCGGGGGTGTACTCGGACGACGAGCGGAAGGAGTTCCAGCAACTCATCGCCTATCACAGCTCGGAACTGGCCTACCTGATCGAGGACTTGCTCGTCTGGGCGAGAGCAGATATCGGTGAGGTCCAGGTGAGGCCAACCGTGATCGACCTCGGCGTGTGCGTCGCCGAGTGCCTGGAATCGATGCCCGAGGTCGACGTTGCGCTCGACCGGGCCTCTGAAACGACCTATGCCTTTGCCGACTCTTCGAGAGTGCGTCAGATCGTTCGCAACCTCCTGACGAATGCGGTGCGCTATGGCGGTTCGGACGCCCGGGTCGTGGTGACGTCCGATGGAGCCTGGTCGGTGATCGAGGTCAGCGACGACGGTTTCGAGATTCCGGACGACCGTCACGAGTCGATCTTCGCTCCCTATGCCAGGTCGGAGATCTCTGAATCCATGCCTGGGTCGATCGGTCTCGGCCTCACGGTGTCTCGCACCCTTGCCCGTCTGCAAGGCGGCGACCTGGAGTTCCTGCGCGTAGGCGAGCGGAACATCTTCCGGGTGACGTTGCCACAATCCGTCGAGGGTGCGGCGGCGGTTGCCAACGCATGAGCGTCGGCCGTCAGTCGCCGAGCACCGCGTCGACGAGCTGCCGAGCCGCGGCCTGGACAGCCGCCAGGTGGTCCGGCCCCCTGAAGCTCTCCGCATAGATCTTGTAGACGTCCTCGGTTCCCGAAGGTCGCGCCGCGAACCACGCCTGTTCGGTCGTGACTTTGAGCCCGCCGATGGGGGCGTCGTTGCCGGGTGCGTTGACGAGGACGGCAGTAATCGGGTCGCCGGCCAGTTCCGTGGCAGAGACTTGATCAGATGACAGCTTGCCGAGCACAGCCTTTTCTTCCCGGCTGGCGGGAGCATCGATCCGGGCGTAGGCGGGGTCGCCGTGCAGAGCAGTGAGCGTCCGGTAGCGCTCGCTGGGGGACTCACCGGTGGCGGCGACCATCTCGGCTGCGAGCAGGCAAAGCAGAATGCCGTCCTTGTCCGTCGTCCACACAGAGCCATCGCGCCGCAAGAACGAGGCGCCGGCTGACTCCTCGCCGCCGAAGCCGACGCTGCCGTCCAAGAGTCCGGGGACGAACCACTTGAAGCCCACGGGCACTTCGACCAGTCGGCGGTCGAGGGCGGCCGCGACCCGGTCGATCATCGAGGAAGAGACGAGAGTCTTGCCAATGGCCGTCGCCGAAGGCCATTCGGCCCGTGTTCGGAAGAGATAGTCGATCGCCACCGCCAGAAAGTGGTTCGGGTTCATGAGTCCGGCGTCGGGAGTCACGATTCCATGGCGGTCGGCATCGGCGTCGTTTCCTGTCGCGATCTGGTACTCGTCCTTGGCGTCGATCAGAGAAGCCATGGCGTGGGGAGACGAGCAGTCCATCCGGATCTTGCCGTCCCAGTCCAACGTCATGAACCGCCAGGTGGGGTCGACCAGCGGATTGACGGTGGTGAGCTGCAAGTCGTGTTCTTCGGCGATTCGTCCCCAGTAGTCGACGGCGGCACCGCCCATCGGATCCGCGCCGATTCGCACGCCGGCCGCCCGGATCGAGTCGATGTCGAGGACGGATGGCAGATCTGAGACGTAGTCGCCGGTGAAGTCGTGGAGCACGGTCGTGTCTGCAGCCCGTGCCGCAGCCAGACCGATTCGAGCGATGCCGCTGTCTGCGAGAAGCTCGTTCGCCCGCCGGGCGATCTGCGATGTTGCATCGGTGTCGGCAGGTCCACCGTGCGGCGGGTTGTACTTGAAGCCCCCGTCGGTCGGTGGATTGTGTGAAGGAGTGACCACGATTCCGTCTGCTCGCCCAGAGTCGGAATCCGACCGTCCCTGGTTGTAGCGGAGGATCGCGTGCGACAGGGCCGGTGTCGGCGTAAACCTGTCTGCATCGTCGATCATCACGGTGACGCCGTTGCCGGCGAGCACCTCGAGCGCCGTCGCCCAGGCAGGTTCGCTGAGGGCGTGCGTGTCGCGACCCAGGAAGAGCGGTCCTCCCACTCCCGCGGCCGCCCGATACTCCACGATCGCTTGTGTCATGGCGGCGATGTGCGCCTCGTTGAACGATCCATCGAGACTGCTGCCGCGATGACCTGACGTGCCGAAGGCGACTCGCTGGTCCGGGTCGGTGGGATCGGGTCGGGTGACGTAGTACTCGGTCACGAGGTGGGCGACGTCGACGAGATCCTCCGGCAGGGCAGGGGTACCGGCGCGTGGGTGGGTCATGTCCCCATTGAAGTCAGTCAACGCATATCGCGCCGACTCTGCGATCATTCACAGATGACCCGATCTTCCAAAGCCATCGTCGCTGCCGCCCTCGTCGTCGTGCTCGTCGGAATCGGGGTGGGCGGCATCCTGGTGGGCCGCGGTATCGGCACCGTGGATGGATGGGCGTCGCGGATCTTCGGCGAGGGTGAAGTCACCGAACTGGGCCCGGTGACTATCAGCGCCATGCAAGAACTCGCCCAACTCACGACCTTCGAGATGGTCGAGTACACCGTCGTGGAAAAGTCGGACGATCGCGGGTGGCTGAATTGGGCGACAGGAGACAGTGTCACGATGTTCGTGGTCGCCCGCATCGGGGCAGGTGTGGACCTGAGCGCCATGACCTTGGCCTCGATCGATGCCGACCCGGTGACTGGCGTGGCCGTCATTCGTCTCCCCGCCCCGGAGATCGTGTTCGTCGACGTGGATGAGGAACAGACGACGGTCTACGACCGCGACACCGGGATCTTCACATCCGGGAACCCGAATCTCGAACAGGCCGCCCGTCTCGCAGCCGAAGAGGTGCTGGTTGCCGCCGCGTTGGACGGCGGGCTGATCGAGCGTGCAGGAGAGGAAGCTCGGACCGTGATCACCACGTTCGTCGAGACCCTCGGCTACTCCGACGTCACCGTCATCGTCGAGTCCTGAGCGGCGTCGTCA
>JBBDWN010000055.1:0-4304 GCA_040902855.1 Acidimicrobiia bacterium
GTAGCCGGCGTCGACCAGCATTCGAGCGTCGCGGGCGAAGGTCGCCGCATCACACGACACCGAGACGAGCACAGCAGGGCCGGCGGCGACCAGGGCATTCACCGCTTCCGGGCCGAGACCGGTACGTGGCGGGTCGACGACCATCACATCCGGACGCACATCGAGCTTCTTCAGCCCCGGCACGGCAGGCATCGCCAGCACTCTTGCTCCGGGAACGTTCTGGCGGAAGTCCGCTACGGCGTTGCGGCTCGACTCGATCGCGGTGACGTCGTCGCACCTGGCTCCCACCGTGGCGGCGAACAGCCCGACTCCGGCGAAGACGTCTACGAACGACCCGCCACTGGGACTGGCCTCGCCGACGAGTCGCACCAGCGTCTCGGCACCCTCGGTGTTGGGTTGAAAGAAGGCACGGCCTGTGATCTGGAAACGGACACCGCCAACGATCTCCGTGATGATCGCTTCGTTGGCATGGCCCTCTCCGATGATCACGGCCTCCCCCGTGCGGAGCCCGGCCCGCAGCGTGAGTTCCGAATCGGTCGGATGACCCATCACATCGTCGAGTAGAGCGACGACAGAAGGCGCGGCGAGCAGACACTCGGAGATCACGACGAGATCGTGGCTCCCTGCTCGATGGAATCCCGGGCCGCTGGGGGATGGGTGGAGGTCGAGCCGGTTGCGGTAGCCGAAGTCCGGTCCCGGGGTCTCGATCGGCCGCACTTCGACCGATCCGAATCGTCCGATGCGGGCGAGAGCCGCTTCGACCGCTCCCTGCTTCCATCCCGCCTGGACTTGGCGGGGAACCATCTGCCAGGTGCACCCGCCGCATTCTGCGGCATGGCGGCACGGCATCGGGATCCGGTCGGGTGACGGCGTCTCGATCGCGAGAAGCCTCGCCCGGGCGAAGCGACGCTTGGCCACGATGACCTCCACATCGACGACGTCGCCGGGAATGGCCCCCGCCACGAACGTCGCCTTCCCGTCGAGCCGGCCGATGCCTTCACCCTCCGAGCCGACAGCGTCGATCTCGAGGCGAGTCACGACTGCATCGCCGTGAGCAGCAGGAGTTGAAGTTCGGCCAGCGTGTCGAGAACGATGGCGTCGGTGTGGTCGAGGCCGGCGTAGTCCGACTCCACTTCGACACCGAGTCTCGCTGCCAGCGCCAGACGGATCTCGACCAGTACTCGCAAAATCCCGTGTGCTTCGGCGGTGCTGACGACCACCCCGTCGGCTGCCGAGTCGAGGACGATGCCGAATGCCGATCGATCGGCTGCACGGGACTGGTCGAGCTCGCCCTCCATCCAACGCCAGTACTCGTCGTTGGCCTCGTCGTCTTCGGGGTAGATCGCCACATGGAAGCGTCCCGCGGCCGGGTCGGCGTCGTTGGCGCCCACGTGGTCGAGGGCAGTCGGCACGTCTTTGAGGAATCCGACGAGACCTTCCGGCAGCGTGATCCGGATTCCGTCGGCGGTGGGAACGAAGAGGTCCGTCACTTCTCGAGCGTCGCCCACAGGCCGTGGCGATGCAGCCGGTAGCAGTCCATCTCGGCCTGCTCGCGCGGTCCGTCGTTGACGATTGCGCGCCCCTCGTGGTGGATCTGGGAGGTGAGCTTCTCGGCCTTCTCCTTGGAGTGACCGAACAATTCGCGCAGCACCCAGATCACGTAGTCGAACAGGTTCACGGGATCGTTCCACACGACGACCTTCCAGGTCAGGTCGGTGTCAACGGATTCGTCGACGTCGGGGTTCACGACCGGTGCCTGCGGCATGGCCAGCGCTTCGAAGCTCATCGGCCCCGATGGTAGGTCAGCCTCCGAAGTCCTGGCACCTGCGATGCCTCCTTGAATTAAAGATTCAAAACAGGAGTTGACGTTGTTTTACGTTCGACTACAAAGTCATACGTCCATGGAACAGGAGCGAGCATGAACCCCGACCACCCCGACCTCGTCGAGATCGACCTCCACATCCGCAACCACCTCGACCGGGTGCTGCGCGCCGAGCAGGAGGCGGCAGACCTGAGCAGGCGGAGGTCAGCCATACTCCGCGATCGACTCATCGACCTGGAGGAACGGTGCGAGACCGTCGTCATCTCGCATGCCGGCGGTGAGACCGCCGGAGTCGTCGAAAGCGTCGGAGCCGACCACATCGATCTGGCGACGGCATCCGGGCCGATGATCCTCTCGATCGGCACGATGTTCGGGGTGAGAGCACTGTGAGGCCGGCGATCGCAACCGTGATCGGATCCGGATGGGAACCGCGGTTGGTGGACCACGCCAGGGCGACCGGACTCGCTCGGCTCGTCGGCCGCTGTTGTGACCTCGCCGGTCTCGCCGATGTCGCCCGCCGCGCCGACGCGGTCTTCATCGGATCGGAATCACACTGGCTCACGCATGCCGACCTCGGTCATCTCGCATTGGAGACGCGCCTCATCGGAGTCGCCTCCGACGCGCCCGGGGCCCGGCTGCTGGGTCGGGCCGGAGTGACCGATGTCATCGACGCGGCCACTCCCCCGGCGGGGATGCTCTCCATCGCCCTGAGCACCCCGGCGCAGACACCCGGCCGCCTCATCGAGGTGACGGGACCACGCGGCGCCCCCGGACGGAGCGAAGTCGCCCTCGCCCTTGTCTACGCGCTCGGATGTGGCGTTCGACTGGTCGAGGTCGACGCGGCCGCACCGTCACTGGGACTCCGTATGGGACTGGCGCCGTCGCAAGTCAGGGCGGTCGCCGACCTCGGAGATGTCTCGCTCGATCCCGCCCCGGTCGGGACCGCCCCGGTGAGCGTCGACCAGATCGTTGCACACGTCGAAAGAGCGAGGTCGACAAACGCCGTGACCGTCCTCGATACCGGACCCGATTCGACCCTGCATCGAGTGATCGACCTCGACGATGTCGTCTTCGTCGGCGAAGCGACCGACGTCGGGGTGGTCCGTCTCGCCCGGCTCTGTGACGTGTGGCTCGGACCCACGCCGCGGCTCGTCATCAACCGACACCGACCCGATCAGGACCTTCGACGTGTCAGGCGCGCCACCGGACTGGAGCCCTCTGCCGTGATCCCCAACCTTCCGATGCCGGACTCGGGACGAAAACCCTCCCCGGAGATGCGGTCCGCGCTGCGGACCGTCCTCGCTCAGCGGACGGCTTTGTAGGTTCCAAGAAAGCGGATGTCGCCGAGGGACGACGGACGGGGGTTGAAGACCCGTTCCAGCCCTCCCGGCTCGTGGGAAAGGTCCACGAAAAACCGGTACTGCCACGCATCGTCGGCGGGACGCGACTCGATCCTGGTCAGGTTCGCGCCGCGTAGACCCAACTCTGTCAGCGCCAGCGCCAGCGCACCGGGAGTGTGGGCGGTCGTGAAGGCGACAGTGGACTTGTCCGCCTCGTCGCTGATCTCGGTCGCCCCGGGAGCAACCACCACGAACCGTGTCGTGTTGTGCTCGCGGTCGACGACGTCGCGCGCCAGCACTTCGAGGCCATTGGGTTCGGCTGCTCGTTCAGGGCCGAGCGCCGCCTCGGACGGGTCGGCACGATCTGCGACCAGTCGGACTGCGCCGGCCGTGTCGTGTTCCGGCATCGCAGTCCAGCCGTGGCGACCGATGAACGTCTCGGCCTGGGACAGCGCCTCGGGATGCGAGTGCACCGTCTTGATCGTGTCGATGGTGGTTCCGGGTGAAACCAGCAGGCAGTGACGGACCTCGACGAGGTGCTCGGCCACGATGTGGACGTTGCCTGGCAGCAGACGGTCGAGGACCGGCAGGACGCTCCCGGTCGTGGAGTTCTCGATCGGCAGCACCAGCCGTTCGACTTCGCCGGCGCGGAGAGCGTCGAACGCCGAAGAGAACGTCTCGAAGCCCAGCCGATTGCCGGCGGGAAAGAGCTCGGAACTCGCCTGGTCCGAGTAGGAGAAGCGTTCGCCCTGGAAGCCGATGTTCATGATCACCCGAACCCTAGAACGCTGTGACGCGGCTCAGTCCGTCAAGCCGAACGACCCGAGGACTTCACCGCAGATCGCAAGGGCGTCGTCAAAACCCGGGGCTTCGGATGGGACGATCGGGAATGGGGTGGTGGAGAAGTCGGGAGCCGGATCCGGAAAGTCGGAGATCCCTTCGGCCCGCATGCACTCGGCGAACGCTCCCAATCGTTCTGCGACGAGGACCCGCACTTCGGGATCGACGGCGAGGTCGACGACCGAAGATTCGCCGAGCAGCGGGGCGCACTCCACGACGGCCGCCCTCACGGTCGGGTCCGTGGTGTCGAGTGACTGGGCCAGCCCTCCGTACCGCGGATTGCCCACGGCGTCGAGCGGCAC
>JBBDWN010000055.1:4404-5484 GCA_040902855.1 Acidimicrobiia bacterium
GCACATCCCACAACAAGCGCGACGGCAACAGCCAGGAGAGGGGGACGCATGAGCCCTGAAGGGTACCGGTGAGCTGGTGAAGCCCTGACGCCGGGTACCAATTCGAGCATCCGGGGGAGGTGCCGGGGTGACTACTCCTCGTATCCGTCGGTGAGGAGTTGGGCGAGGTCCCGCACCCGGACGTCATCGCCGCGACCCAGCTCCTTGACCCCGTCGTCGATCATCACGAAACAGTAGGGACAGGACACGGCGATCTCGGTGGCACCTGTTGCGAGGGCCTCCTCGGCTCGCTCGATGTTGACCTTCTTCCCGGTGTGCTCCTCCAACCAGAACCGCGCCCCGCCCGCCCCGCAGCACAAACCGCGGGTTCCGTGCCGGGGCATCTCCACCATGTCGACGTCACCCGACGCGGCGACGACTTCGCGGGGTGCCAGATAGATGTCGTTGTGCCGACCCAGGTAGCAAGGGTCGTGGTAGGTGACCTTCTTCTTCGCCCCGCCCGCCGGTGTGACACGCTTCTGTGCGAGCAGTTCGGCGAGAACCTGGGTGTGATGGACGACTTCGTAGTTGCCGCCCATCTGCGGATACTCGTTGGCAAGCGTGTTGAAACAGTGGGGGCACTGGGTGATGACCTTCTTCACGCCGAGGTCGTCGAAAGTCTCGATGTTCTGGAGCGCCAACTGCTGCCACAGGTACTCGTTGCCTGACCGTCGGGCCGGGTCGCCGTTGCACGTCTCCCGCGGACCGAGGATGGCGAAGTCGATGCCCGCCTCGTGGAGGAGCTTGGCGAGCGAGATCGTCACGTTCTGGTTGCGGTCGTCGAAGCTTCCGGCGCAGCCCACGAACCACAGGTATTCGGCATGGTCGACACCGTCCTCACCGAGGATTGGGACGTCGAAATCGAGCTTCTTCGTCCAATCCGCCCGATTCTGCTGTCCCATCCCCCACGGGTTGCCCTGGTTCTCCATCGCCATGTAGGCCTTGCCGAGCTCGCTCGGGAAGTTCGACTCCATCAGCGACAGATACCGCCGCATGTCGAGGATCTTGTCGAGGATCTCGATGTTGACCGGGCAGATCTCG
>JBBDWN010000056.1:0-5456 GCA_040902855.1 Acidimicrobiia bacterium
GAACTCGTGCGCGAAAACCACCGTATAGGTGGTGCCGAACCCTGGGTACGCGTTCGAGTTAGAGGATTTGGGAGAGGAAGAGTTTGGTGCGGTCGTGTTGGGGGTCGGTGAAGAAGTGCTCGGGGGTGCCCTCTTCGACGATCTGGCCCTGGTCCATGAAGATCACCCTGTCTGCCACCTCCCGGGCGAAGCCCATCTCGTGGGTGACGACCAGCATGGTCATGCCCGAACGCGCCAGTTCCTTCATGGCGTCGAGAACCTCTTTGATCATCTCCGGGTCCAACGCGGACGTCGGCTCGTCGAACAGCATGATGCGCGGATCCATGGCCAGCGACCTCGCCAACGCCACCCGCTGCTGCTGGCCGCCCGAGAGCTGGCCAGGAAACTTGGTCGCCTGCTCGGGAATGCCGACCCGCTCCAACAGACCCATCGCCTTCTCCTCGGCTTCCCGCTTGGGACGCTTCCGCACCCAGGTCTGGGCGAGCGTGATGTTCTGGAGAACCGTCAGATGGGGGAAGAGGTTGAAGGACTGGAACACCATCCCCACCTCGGACCGGATCTTCTCGATGTTCTTGACGTCAGAAGTCAACTCGATCCCGTCCACGACGATCCGACCCTCCTGGTGGACTTCGAGCCGGTTGATGCAGCGGATCCAGGTCGACTTCCCGGACCCGGACGGGCCGATGATGACCACGACCTCGCCCTCGGCGACCGTGGTGGTGATGTCACGCAAGGCCTGGAACTCACCGAACCACTTCTTGACGCCATCGCAGACGACGATGTCCTTCTTGCCGTTCTCTTTCATCGCGACGCTCCTATCGGGTTCCGACGCCGAGCCTGCGTTCCAGACGCTGACTGGCCCGGCTGAAGTTGTAGGTGAAGATCCAGTAGACGGCGGCGGCGAACAGCAGGTTCTCGATGATCGAGCCGAGTGAATTCGTCTGGTTGGGGACGATGTCCCTCGCCACCCGGAAGAACTCGGCGAGACCGACGATCGCTACCAGCGACGTGTCCTTGAACAGGGCGATCACCTGTCCGACGATGGCAGGGATGACGGCGCGCAGGGCTTGGGGAAGCGTGATGAGCATCGTCATCTGCGCAGTGGTCATGCCCAGCGCCTTGGCTGCCTCGTACTGGCCCTTCGGGATCGACTGGAGGCCGCCGCGCACGTTTTCGGCCAGATACGCGGCGGAGAACGCCGTGATCCCACCAAGTACGAGGATGTTCGGATCGAACTCCAATTCGGCGGGGAGGAAGTTGAGAATCCCGAACCGGGCGATGAACAGCACGGTGATCAGCGGCACTCCGCGTACGACCTCGATGTAGCCGGTCGAAAGCAGCCGGAAGATCGGCATCGTCGACGTCCGCCCGAGAGCGAGAAGCACGCCGAGCGGGAAGGACAGCAGCAAGCCTCCCACCGCCAGCATCATCGTCAGGTTGAGTCCGCCGTAGTACTCGTTGCGAGTCTCGAGTCCCGTGCCGGCGTCTCCGACCACGAAGATGTACGAGAAGAACGCAGCCCCCGCCAGCCAGGTCAAAACCATGTTGCGACGACCGAGCGCCGAAGAACCGAACGTCGGGGTGGCCAGGGAGAGCACCGCGAGCAGGAGGAGCAAGGCACGCGCCACCATGGGTGCGTCGATGGTCCACACCAAGATGGCGGCGATGACGATGAGGGCGTTGATGACCCCGGCCCGCTCCCGATCGCTGCGGGAGACGACAGTGATGAGAACAACACCCGCGACGACGATTCCGGCGATCCACGGGAGCCAAGATCCGATCACCGTGTTCCAATCCACCTCGGGGTTGCGCTGGATGTGGAGATAGATCACGGGGAGGCTCACCAGCCACACGGCAGTGACGATCGCCCTGAGCGGGCCAGGTGCCACCCGGGCCGCGAGCACACGCCCAACCAGGTGACCGATCACTGCGACCCCGACGCCGACCGTCCACGGGATCTGGGTCGTCGAGTCGAGGGGGAGGAGCCAGAGGACTGCCAGGAACAGAACCGCCCCACCAGCGATCAGGGCCAGGGTGGGGATCCGATCGGCCAGTGCCGCTCTGTCGGACAGTCGCATGCCGAGGAACGACAGGCCGATCAGAACCAGACCGACCACACCGACGATGAAGCGCGATTCGAACGTGTCAGGGGCCAAGACGCCGACGAAGACGAGCACGGTTCCGATCGAGCGAACAGTGGCCGCCAGCGACGCCAGTGACATCATGCCGCTCGGCTTCCACACGGCCATCGACACACCGGCCAGGAACAGGATGATGTCGAGAGAGACCCAGATCCGGGTGATGTTGGATCGGGGATAACCCTCGATGGCGTAGTTGGTGGCGTTGCGGGGGATGACTTCCCACAGTCGCTCGTCGGCGAACAGGAACGCGAGCAGTCCGCGCAGCATGAAGAACAGGGCGACTCCGAGAACGACGGAAACGATGCTGCTGGTGACCGAACCGAACAGGTTCTTGCGGAGCCAGACCACCGCACCTGGCTGACTTGCCTCGGGCGGAGGCTCAGGTGGAAGCAGGTCGGCCGAAACGCGCGTACTCATCGTTCCACCAACTGCAAGCGACGGTTGTAGCGATTGACGATTCCGGACAGGACGAGGCTCACGGAAAGATAGAACACGATCCAGATGAGGAAGGTCTGCATGGCCTGGCCGGTCTGGTTCGCCAGGGTCTGGCCGACTGCCACGATCTCGGGGTAGGCGACGGCGATCCCGAGCGAGGTGTTCTTGGCGAGGTTCAGATACTGGTTCCCGATCGGGGGGAGGATGATCCGGAACGCTTGCGGAAGGATGATCATGCGGAGCAGTTGGCTGCGCCTGAGTCCGAGCGCCAACCCGGCCTCGGTCTGACCCTTGGCCACCGCCAGAACCCCGCCTCGCACCACTTCTGCGATGAAGGCTGCCGTATAGAGGGTGACACCGACCCACACCCCGAAGAACGCCGGAGTCATGGTCATCCCCGACGTCCCGATCTGGGCGAACCGCCCGGGTACGACGACGTCGGGCCGGGCGAAGCGCAACGGGTTCCCAGACCGGAGGAAATCGAACTTCTGATTGAGAAACCCGAGCACAAATTCGGTCAGGTCCACCAGCGCACCGGTCAGGGACGGCAGGAACAGAAACACGAAGCCTCCGAGAATGCCTAGCACGCCGGCCAGGCCGATCCTGAACCAGTCGTCATCGGTGAGCTTGGCCAGGCCGGCCGGAGAGCGGAGAGAGTCGAGGAAGCGACGAATCCAGCGTACGCCCAGGTAGACCGACAGAGCCGCCAGGACGAGCTGCCATCCGATCGTCGGAATCGCCGTGACGACCCATGCGAGAGCCTGCCACAGCCACCCAAGGGCGCCGGCGATGGGGTGGGCGAGCCAGCCGACCAGGGCGATGCCGACGAAGGCCAGGAGAGAGAATCGGGCCGGATGGGTATCGGTCCCGGTCAGTTCCAGTTTCTGGATCCGGGCCTTGAACACGATCCGGGCAGCGATTCCTGCGCCGACGAGGAACACTGCCCACTGCCAGAAAGTCTCAGTAGGGAAGAACCATGGGATGGAAATTCCCTTGTTGCTGATGACCAGCCACCGAGCACCTTCCTGTTCGACACCCACCTCGGGGAACGTGAGCGCCGCCACGAAGAACCAGAAGACGATCTGGACCAGCAGGGGGATGTTGCGAAGGATCTCGATGTAGACGGTGGCCAGCCGGTTGAGGAGCCAGTTGGCGGACAGTCTGGAGACGCCGACCACGACGCCGAGGACGGTGGCTGCCAGGATCCCGGAGACCGTGATGCGCAGCATGTTGACCGCACCGGTCTGGAGCACCTGGAATCCGTTGGTGGGTCGGGTGAAGATGCCCTCGCCGATCTGGATGCCGGCGGGTCGGGAGAGGAAACCCCAGCCGAAGTTGCGGCCCTGGGCTTCCAGGTTGCCTGCTGCCTGCAGGCCGAGGATGAGGATGAGACCGACAAGCCCGGCGAGCACAACCAGTTGTGCCGCCCACTTGAGAACGGTGGCGTTGCGCCACAGAGGCGGTTTGCGGTCTGGTTGAGCGATGCGGGTGTCGGTCGCCATCGAAATTTGGGTGGTTCTGGGGCCACCTCGACGAGGCAGCCCCAGAACCGTTCAGTTCATCGGCCGATCAACGCGCCGGAGGCGGGTACTGGAGTCCGCCGTCTGCGAACAGGGCGTTGAGACCTCGTTCGAGTCCGAGCGGACGAAGGTTACGGTCGAAAACCTCGGCGTAGTTGCCGACCTGGCTGATCACCTGATAGAAGGCGTCGGCCGGTAGACCCATCACCGTCTGGAGTTCCCCCTCGCCGCCGAGGAGACGAGCCACTTCGCCGTTGGGCGGGTTGGCGAGCATGTCATCGACATTCGACGACGTCACGCCGTACTCCTCGGCGATCTGCATCGCGTAGATCGTCCAGGTGACAACGTCACCGAAACGCGAGTTGTTCTGCGCCCAGGAGGGGCCGAGCGGCTCCTTGGAGATCGGCACTGACGGGAAGATCACCCAGTCGCCGCCGTCGGGATCGGTCGCCTTGCGGGACACGAGACCCGAACCGTCGGTGGTGACCACGTCACAGGCGCCGGACTTGAAGTTCTCCATCACGATGTTGAAGTCCTCGAAGGTGTTCAACGTGATAGTGATCCCCAGCGCCGCTGCCGCCTCGGAGATGTTCAGCTCGGTCGTGGTGCCTGCGTTCGTGCACATGACCGATCCGTCGATCTCGGACAGGGCGGAACCGGACGAGAAACCGTCCGAAGCGCGACCCATGACCTGCTGGCCGTCGTAGTAGGTGGTGGGACCGAAGTCGAGACCCAGTTCGGTGTCACGGCTCTGGGTCCAGGTGGTGTTGCGGGACAGGATGTCGATCAAGCCCGAGTTCACGGCCTCGAAGCGGGCTGCGGCAGTGAGCGCCTCGTAGCGCACGGCGTCGGCGTCGCCGAACATCGCTGCGGCGAGTGCCCGGCACAGATCCACGTCGAATCCGACGAAGTTGCCGGCCTCGTCCTTGGAACCGAACCCGGGAAGGGTCTCGTTCGTTCCGCAGTTCAATTCGCCCCTTGCGAGCACGGTGTCGAGTAGATCGCCGCCGGTCTGGGCACCGCTGTCGCCGTCGCCGTCGCCGTCGCTCGGTGCTGCGGTGGTCTCGGTAGAGCCGTCGGGTGCGGCGGTAGTGGTTGTCTCCTCGGCTTCGGTCCCGCACGCTGCGAGAACCATCGCCAAGATCGACAACACGATCATGAAGCGTCTCTTCATGGTGTTTCCTCCAATGTCATGGGCGTTCCCTAAGGAACGCCATTGGACCCTAGCCATGCCGAGCGGCGCGATGCGGGCGAAGTTGCAGGACCAACTGTCAGAACCCGAACCTGGCGGAGGACGTCCGTGGTTCCCGGGAGTCCGGCCACCGACGACCGAGGCTCACGTCTGAACGATCAGCCGGAG